>CABTZO010000040.1 GCA_902489335.1 uncultured Oscillospiraceae bacterium
GTAAGAAACTTTTCCCCGGAAACTTCTTTTATATAATCTTGAATTCCGTTTTCGTATCTGTATTCAAAAGTCTCAAACTTGTCGTTTTCAACTTCGTTTTTAAATTGTAACAGAAAATGTTCAATCTTTCCGTCAACATCAACGTCAATATTTATAGAACAGGCGTTTATCTCTTCGCTTTCGTCAAGATCGTTTGCAAGTCCTTTTGATTTTATTACCTTTGTTCCGATTGTCGCCATATCCATAAGGCAGACGTCTTTATTTTTATTTTTATATAAATCATCGCGATAAGAAAAATAATCTTTCATTACTTTTTCGAAAATTTTTCTGTATTTTCCGTCTTCAATGTCGATATTTTCTATCTTAGTAAGGAAAGTGGTGTGTCTGCAGTGATCAGACCAATATGTGTCTATCACTTTAAGCTCGGTACGTGTTGGGTTTCTCTTTTCTGTATTATTAAAATAATCCTGACAAAATTTTAAATCTTCGACACTCATTGCAAAGCCATGTTGCTTATGAAAGTCTGAAATTTGGGAACTGTTTAAATCGTTGAAACCTTCAAAAATTTTCTCTTTTTGAATTGTTTCTTCTTTTAATTCCAATGTTTCGGGGACTGAAAGATCAGAAAACTGTGATTCAAGCGGATTTATTAAGTAGTTTTTGATTCTGTCAAAATCATTGTCGGAAAGCTCGCCGTCAAAAATGTAAATTTTTGCACATTGAACGAGTGGGGCCTTTTTTTCTGTAAACAAAGCTATACATTGCGAAGCCGAATCAGCCCTTTGATCGTATTGACCGGGTAAAAACTTTGAAACAAAATATTTTTCTTTGTCTCCGATTTTAATCTCATCGTAGGTTAAATCAGTTACAGGATCAGAAAAAACAGTTTTAATCGCTGTTTGCAGATCATTTTCATCTATATATTGAACAAAATAACGATTTACTATTCTGAGACCGAAATTTGTGTTTATTCCGAGTGTGAGTTTAATGTCTTCAAGAGTATTTGAAGATTCAACCGAAAACTCCGATTTTTTTTCTACATAAATTTTATAAACTTTTGACAAAATAATTCCCCCAAAAACATAGTTATATCAAACCTAAAAATCAATTGATTTTAACATTTAAGAGAAACAAAGACAACTTTATTTAAGTGCAATATTTTGCAACTGTTTTGTTTTAAAATAAAAATTGACAAATGCATTTAAAAGGGATAATTTTAATATGTATGGTGATTAGGAGGAAAGGATTTGGAAAAGAAAGTCGATAAAAAAGTTGCCGTTAAAATAGTAATTGCTGTTATAGCTCTTTTACTTATTCCGATAATCATTGCTTCGGGTTACTATTTAAGGAAAAAGAATATAAATAAAGCAAATAAGAAGGAAGAGGCTATCACTGAGACAGTTGTTGAAATAGACGAAAATTTGCCTGAAGCAAAAACAAAAAAAGAAGATATTATTGAACCTAAAAAGAAAGAAGAAGCAAAAGCACCTGTTAAGGATTATCCTTATGAGCTGTATGTAAATGCGACTCAAAATGTTGTTACGGTTTACAAAAAAGACAGCAAAGGGAAATATACTGTTCCTGTTCGTGCAATGCGCTGCAGTACAGGTAAACCGGGAACCTCTACACCGAGAGGTGTCTTCAAAACCAAGCAAAAATATCTTTGGAAGATTTTGATGGGTAATGTCTACGGCCAATATTCCACAAGAATTATCGGTGGAGTCCTGTTTCACTCGGTCCCATATGAAAAGCCACAGAAAAACTTATTGATGCTCGGAGAATATAACAAACTTGGGCATTCAGTTACACACGGATGTGTTCGCTTGACAACGGCAGATTCAAAATGGATTTATGACAATTGTCCTCTGGGAACCGTTGTCAGAATATATGACAGTAATAAACCGGAACCGCTTGGAAGATCATCTTCATATCGAATATTGGTAACAAGACCGAGACCCAGAGGTTGGGACCCAACTGATCCGGATTCGGCAAATCCATATAATAAATTTTCAAAAACTGATACTAATCCTGCAAATCCATGGTTGAATATCACAAACATTCCTAAACCAACAACAACTACTACAACTACTACAACCCAACCGACAACGACTACGACAACCACAACAACAACGAAACCGTCTACAACAGAAACAACGACTTCTACGACGACAAACATACCATAATCTTTAACTTTAAAGCACGATAAATTCGTGCTTTAATTTTTCGTATTGTTTGATTTTACAAGCGTTTTAAGGTAAAATTATATTTATAAATCCTCGAATATCTGAGGAAAATTTTTTGTAAAGGAAGATTTTTTGCAAAAAAAAGTTTACAGCAATGAAAATATAACTCAGCTCAAAGGCGCAGACAGAGTAAGACTTCGTCCTGCCGTTATTTTCGGCTCTGACGGAATAGAAGGATGTCGACACTCAATGTTTGAAATTCTCTCAAACTCTGTTGATGAAGCGAGAGAGGGCTTTGGAAATAAGATCATAGTAACCAGATTTTTAGATAAGAGCATCCAAATTGAAGACTTTGGACGCGGAATCCCGATGGATTACAACGAGAATGAAAAGGAATATAATTGGAAACTCGTTTTTTGCGAACTCTACGCCGGAGGTAAATATGACACAAATGCTGACGGATCATATAGATATTCTCTCGGATTAAACGGACTTGGTCTTGCCGCAACACAGTATTCTTCAAAGTGGATGAAGGCCGTCGTTAAAAGAGACGGATTTATTTACAGAGCTAATTTTGAAAAAGGTAAGGCAAAAGGAAAGCTTGAAAAGGAAGAATACAAGGGAAAAGATACCGGCAGTTTAATTAAGTGGATGCCGGACTTAGAAGTTTTTACTGACATTGATATTGACTTAGAATATTATCAAATTACCTTAAAAAGGCAGGCAGTAGTCAATGCCGGAGTAACTTTTATCCTAAAAAACGAAGTTGAAAACGACAAGTTTGAGACTTTTGAATACAGATACGAAAACGGAATTCAAGATTATATAAAAGAAGTTTCCGGGGAAAAGTTTCTTACCGAACCTCAGTTTTGGAAAGCTGAAAGGCAGGGTAGGGACAGGAAGGATATGCCCGACTATAAACTGCTTATAAATGCAAGTGTCGCATTTTCAAAAACCATCAGTTTCAAAGAGTATTATCATAACTCAAGTTTTTTGGAATATGGCGGAGCTCCGGATAAAGCGGTCAGAAGCGCTTTTCTCTCACAGATTGATCAATATATCAAACAGAGCGGGAAATATCTAAAAACGGACAAAAAGATAACTTTTCAAGATGTTGAAGACAGTTTGGTTATTGTTATATCTTCTTTCTCAACGCAGACTTCTTATGAAAACCAAACCAAAAAAGCAATAACCAATAAATTTATTCAAGATGCGATGACAGAATTTTTCAAACATCAACTTGAAATTTATTTTATTGAAAATAAAACCGACGCGGACAGAATTGCAGATCAAATTTTAATAAATATGAGAAGTCGGGTTCGCGCAGAAAGTGCCAGAAAGAACATAAAAAAAGTCCTTCAAAACAACATTGATATGACAAACCGCGTCAAAAAATTTGTTGATTGCAGGTCTAAAGATAAGGAAAAAAGAGAACTTTTCATTGTTGAGGGAGACTCGGCACTCGGCTCCTGTAAACAGGCGAGAGACTCCGAATTTCAAGCGGTAATGCCGGTGCGAGGCAAAATTTTAAATTGTCTTAAAGCGGATTATAATAGAATTTTTAAATCAGACATAATAACTGATTTGATAAAAGTTTTGGGATGCGGAGTTCAGGTTAAATCTTCACATGTAAAAGATATAAATGCCTTCGATTTCGACGCTCTGAGGTGGGATAAAGTGATAATTTGTACCGACGCCGACGTTGACGGTTTTCAAATTCGTACCTTGATTTTAACGATGATATACAGACTAATGCCGAAACTCATTGAAGAGGGTAAAGTCTATATTGCGGAATCTCCTCTTTATGAGATAAACGCAAAGGCCAATACATACTTTTGTTATGACGAAGAAGAAAAGGCGAAAGCGCTCGAAAAATTAGACGGTCAAAAGTATACGGTTTCAAGATCCAAGGGACTTGGTGAAAACGATGCCGATATGATGTGGCTGACAACAATGAGCCCAAAAACGAGGCGCCTTATCAAAGTAACGGCAGATGATGTCATCAGAACATCGGAAGTTTTTGATTTGTTGCTCGGCGATGACCTTGACGGTCGTAAAAAACATATTGAAGACAACGGATACAAATATATTGAAATGACGGACTTGAGTTAGGAGAAAATAAATTTTGAAAAAAGACGAACATAAAACTCATATTGCCGGTGCGGGCGAAATTGTTGAACAAAAGATCACCGACACTCTTGAACTCAACTATATGCCTTATGCCATGAGCGTTATCATGTCAAGGGCAATCCCGGAAATTGACGGGCTTAAGCCATCGCACAGAAAACTACTTTATACAATGTATAAAATGGGACTTTTGAAAGGCAATCGCACAAAATCTGCTAATATTGTCGGAACGACTATGAAACTCAATCCGCATGGAGATCAGGCAATATATGACACTATGGTCAGACTTTCTAAAGGCTATGAAGCGCTTTTATATCCTTATGTAGATTCTAAGGGAAACTTCGGAAAAAGCTATTCAAGGGATATGCAGTGGGCTGCACCGAGATATACGGAAGCAAAGCTCATGCCTATTTGTAATGAATTGTTTTGCGATATTGATTTTGATACCGTAGATTTTGTGGACAACTATGACAATACTATGAAAGAGCCTACTCTGCTGCCGGTTACTTTTCCCAGCGTTTTGGTGAATCTCAACAGTGGAATTGCAGTCGGAATGGCAAGTTCTATCTGTTCTTTCAACTTAAATGAAATAGTTGAAGCAACCATAGGACTTATAGACGATGAAAATTATGATGTGTCAGAAAGTATAAATGCTCCCGATTTTATAGGTGGAGCAACGGCTATAATAAATAGAGAAGAATTCAACGATATTTTGCAGACCGGCAGAGGATCAATCAGGATCAGGGGAAATTATGAGTTTGACAAGAAAAACAACTGTATTGATATAAAACAGATTCCTCCGACAACGACCTGTGAAGCTATAATCGATAAAATAATTGAAAAAGTAAAGATCGGAGATCTAAAAGAGATAAGTGATGTTCGAGACGAAAGTGATAAAAACGGTCTTAAAATAACAATTGACTTAAAGAGGGGAGTTAAAGTTTTACCGCTTATGCAGAAACTTTATAAAATTACTCCTTTAGAAGACAGTTTTTCCTGCAACTTCAACATTTTAACCGCAGGCAGCGCAAAGGTGTTGGGCGTTACCGAAATATTAAAAGAGTGGATAGCTTTTAGATTTGAATGCGTCAAGAGACGGGTCTATTTTAAGCTTCAAAAAGCTAAAGATTTGCTGCATTTACTCGAGGGTCTTTCCGAAATTCTTTTAGATATTGATAAGGCAATAAAAATCATAAGAGAGACCGAAGACGAAGACTTGGTTATCCCAAATTTAATGATCGGATTCGGAATCGACGAGATTCAGGCAAACTATGTCGCCGAAATCAAACTTAAAAATTTGAACAGACAGTTTATATTGAAAAAGCTGAAAGATATTGAAAATCTCAAAGCTGACATTGAAAGAATGGAAAAAATCTTAAACAGCAAAGCTGAAATCAAGAAGATAATAAAAAGTGAACTCGGAGAAGTTTCAAAAAAATATAACGAACCTCGAAAAACACAGATTATCTATGATGAAGATGTTGTTGAATATGAGGAAGTTCAAGAAATTGATAACAGTCCTGTAAATCTTTTCTTTACAAGAGAAGGATATTTCAAAAAAATAACGCCACAGTCACTTCGTATGAGCGGAGAACAAAACTTAAAGCATGGCGATGAAATAATTTTAGAAATCGAAGCTACAAATGATACACATCTGCTTTTCTTCACCGATAAAGCTAATGTCTACAAGTCAAAGGCGAGTGAATTTTCAAACACAAAAGCATCTGTTTTGGGAGACTACATTCCTTCACAACTTGAAATGGATGAAGATGAAAATGCTCTGTTTATGGTACCGGTTAAAAATTATGACGGATTTTTAATGTTTTTCTATGAAAACGGAAAAGTTGCAAAAGTAGATTTGAAGGCTTATGAAACTAAGACTAACAGAAAAAAACTTTTAAACGGATGCAGTGATCAATCTAAACTTGTAAATGTAATTTTTTCAAAAGAAGAAAAAGATTTCTTAATTCACACTTCCGAAGACAGATACTTGCTTTTCTCATCGGCTCAGTTGAGTTTGAAACAAAATAAAAATGTTCAGGGAGTAAAGGTTGCGTCGCTTAAAAAGAACGCCTATGTCGATTCCGCGGAAATCTATAACGAAGAGATGTTTATTAAACCGTCAAGGTATAAAAGTTCAAATCTTCCGTTCAGAGGCTCAAAGCTCAGCAAGGAAGATTCAGACTCAAATCAATATCAGTTATTTTAAGAAAAAAGCTTGTCTTTCGACAAGCTTTTTTTGAATTATTTATTCTTTATTTTATTTAATATTAGTTTTTGTAAGTAGATCACAAGACCGGTTACAAGTGAGCAAATAGCAACTATCATAAATTTAGTCTTTTGATCGTATTGGATTTTTTTCTTCGTAACCGTAGGTGCCTGATTTCCGTTTGCATCAGCAGAAGCCAAAATTATTCCGTCATTTTCAATCTGTTCGGTAATTAAATTATTCGGCTCATCAATAGTATAGGGGAGAAAAGCTGATGTTTGGAATTTTGCAAGATTTGAGTTTAAGTTGCCGGTAGGATCATACAGTGACTGACTCAAAAAGCTTTCGGAATTTATTTTTGAGTCGTCGATGCCGTAATTTATCGAAGGCAGACTTTCGTTGAGCGGGATTTCATTTGTGTCAAGTGATTTTGAACCGTTTATAATTTTGAATTTGTATGATTTTTTTTCTATGACTTTTTCAGCATTTCTATATTCAAGTTTTACCAGAATCGGTTTATTGAAATCTTTACTTTCAATTTTTACACTACCGCCATGTTTTACGGGAGTTGAATTTATTTCTATTTTCAAGTTTTTCATGTCTTCATTTGGTATTTCTGCAAGTCTTGCAAAAGGTGTGAACCAAATTGCCTGAACCTTGTGCTTTAGATTTACATTGTAGCTGTAAACATCACTGTAAAACTCGTCTTTGACACCAAATAAATCCATCTCAACCGCTTGATTATAAAGCTTTTCAACATCAACATCGCTTATCGGTTTTTTCCCTTTTGAACTGATTTGATTTTTAAGGATTTCAGCAAGTAGGGCGTCAGAGTTCTTACTTTCAAGGACTTTGCTTAAACTTTTATTGTCAAGTTTTGTCTTAAAAGATTTATCAATAATACCTTTTGCGTAAGACAAATCAATTTCTTCTTTTGAAAGCTTTGTAATATCAGTGTTTTTTGGTATAACTCCCATTTTTTGAGCGAGTGTGGCTTTATATAGCTCCATAAGTTCTTCGGGAGATTTATCTTCTGTTACAATATTGTTTTTAGTTAAAGTCTTTTTTATATCATTTATGGCAAAGTCTTTAAGATTATCAATCTCCGCATCGTTTTTATCCCCGTAAACTTCTTTTACAAGATCAAATACTCCTTCTTTCGGGGTTCTGTTTTTTTGAATTTTGAAATGTTTCCCGGACACAGGATAAGAAAGGTCATATTTCAAAACATAGTAAAGTAAATCAACATAAGCATCTTTATTATCTTCTTTTGAAGGAGAGTTAAAATTTACATGTTGTTCTCTGGAAAGATAAGTCTTCTTTTCTTCCGGCGTCGAATAATCTTTTATGTCTAACTTATCAAAAACTTTTTTTATCATATTAGTGTAGGATTGTTCGATTGATTGCAAATTTGGATCAACAAGTTTTATTGTAGAATCAGCCTGCATTTTCATTTTGTCAAAAGCAATTTTATTTAGGTTAACTGTCGGCGTCGGTTCAATCTTTTCAAGTTTTGCCGAGTCTTCTCTGATTTGAACATCGGCAAGCCAGGCTTTACTGTCCTTTGAATCGGGCGAAGCCTTTTTTGATATTGCGATAACATTGATAATGGAAAACGCAAAAATAATTACAGATAAGAAAATAATAAAATTCCTTATGTTTGGTTTAATTTTATTTTTCATAATATCCTCCTTATTCAACTGATTTTAGAGAAGAGACCATGTCTATTTTTTGTAACTTCTTATGTATCATTAGATTTACAATTCCTGAAAATAAAACTGTTGCGAGAAATGCTATAAGGTAACTTGTAGGTTTAATTGTTCTTCCAAACATTACAACATTTATTTCGGCTGCCGAGACGACAAGTTTATGTAAACCGGTGCCGAGCAGAAGTCCGAAAGCACCACCCAGTAAAGTTAGAATTACATTTTCTCTTATTATGTATTCGGAAGTTTCTCTGTCATTAAATCCTAAAACTTTGATAGTGGAAACTTCTCTTTTTCTCTCGTAAATATTGATGTTGGAAATATTATACATGACCGCAAAGGAAAGCAAGGCTGCAATTGCAATCAGTAAAACAACTATTAAGTTCAAACTGTTTACAATGTTTTTAAAAGTTTCTGTTATTTGAGTAGTGTAGGCGACAGCATCAACAGAGGGAACTTTGTTCAAATTCGCCGAAAGTCTGTCTTTGGCTGCAGCATCTAAATTTTCGTTTAGCTTTGCTGTTATATAATTATAATTTGGCTTTACACCAAAGATTTTTTCAAACAGTGTGGGCGACAGATATACATAGTGGAAAGTATAGTTTTCTGTTATCTGGGAAACAGGGACCTTATATTCGGTGTTGTCGTAGTTGATTATTATGTTGTCACCTTTTTTTATATTAAATTTCTTTGCAAGTTTTTCGGTGATTATAGCGCCGTCGTCAGTAAGAGTAAGCTCTTTTTTGTTTCCTCTTTTATGAAGTGAAACCATTGTGTTTAACTCTTTCGGATTTTCAGGCACCAACATATTTATTTCCATTGTCTCTTTTTTGTCAGGACTTTTAGCATAGGTGACTGTAAGTTCATTTAACAGTGCTTCTTTAATATCTGCTTCTTTTTTAACCTGTGACAGAATAAATCCTTTGTCGCTTGAACTTTGATTTATTACAATCTGAAGATCATATTTTGAAATTCCACCCTTGCCGAATTGCTTTGACATTATTGCACTTATCGAGTCACTTAATCCGAAAGAAGCAAGCAGAAGAGCGCAACATCCGCTGATACCTATCAGTGCTGTTATGAAATTTTTCTTATTTCTGAAAAGATTTCTCGCCGTGATTTTTGAAGTGAAACTAAGTCTTGACCAAAGAGGCTTTATGTTTTCAAGAAAAATTCTCTTTCCTTCTTTGGGAGGGCGGGGTCGCATAAGCGTTGCAGCATTTTCTTTTAGTTCTTTGA
>CABTZO010000041.1 GCA_902489335.1 uncultured Oscillospiraceae bacterium
CTTTTACCTCTCTCCTCTTTCAGTTCCACACCTAAAGATTCAAAAAAAGATATCGTGTCTTTATTTGAAAAAGATGAAAGTGCAGAATACATAAACCGTTTATTAGTCGCTATGTTTTCCATAATTTCATCAATTGTTTCAACAGCACTTGTCAGATTACATCTGCCTTTGCCCGTAATTTTAAGTTTTTGCAGAAGTTTAAGATTCTTCTCAACAATCAGAACTTTTTTATCTTGTTTAGCTGCATTTATTGCCGCAAAAACACCTGAAGCTCCTCCGCCTACAACGACTAAATCATACATCTTCTTCATATATATGATATTTTTCCCAAACTTCCTCTAATGTTTCAAAAGTGTCAAGTAACTTGCTCTTTTTGTCTTTTGTAGCTTCAACTATCAGCGCGTTTATTACACTCATAGGAGCAACAAGAGAGTCAACAAAGGACGCCATATTGCTCTTTGCAGTCAAAGTAATTTCAGCATAGGAGGCAATCGGAGAACTTTCACTGTCAGTAATAGCAATTATATTTGCAGATTTTGAACTGATATAATCCAAAGCTTTAATTGTCTGCTTTGAATATCGAGGAAAAGAAATTGCAACACAGACATCATTAGGTGTAATTTTAAAACTTTGCTCAAAAATTTCAGAGTCGGAATTTGAATCAATTAAAATCACATCATCGTAAGCATAAGACAGATAAAAGCTCATAAAACCTGCAAGACAAGCAGAAGAACGGACACCAAGAATATAGATTTTATTTGCTTCGTTAATAAGTTTAGCTGCTTGCTTTAAGGTTTCATAAGACAGAGATTTCTCTGTTTGACGTATCATGTTTATGTCATTTGCCAAAACTCCGGACAAAATATTGGTATCTTTGCCAAACCTATCGGTTGCAAGATTCACCCTTTGAATTGCAGTGAGTTTGTTTTTTATGTTTTCCTGCAACTTTTTTTGAAATTCAGGATAACCCTCAAATCCCAAAGATGTAGCAAATCTAACAACGGTAGATTCACTTATATCCGTTGATTCTCCCAAAGAACAGGCTGTCATATATGCCGCCTTATCATAGTTTTCCAAGATATAATCGGCAATCTTCTTATGACTCTTTGAAAGTCCGTCATATTCACTTGCTATTTTCCCAAGCAAAGTATTTCTCATTTTTTCACCGTCTTACTTTTCGGTATTTTCTTTGTCGTCAGTTTTTATCTTAGCTTCGACGTCAATAACATCCGGATTATCATCGTTTTCAAGATCTTTGTCCATACCTATCATATCAAAGGCATCGTCCTTTAAGCTGAGTATATTATCTTTAACACTCTCATAAACATTTACGGTTGTAGAAACAATTAACGGCGCAAAAATAAGTCCGGGAATATTGAAAAGTGAATAACCGACAACTGAGGCGATAACAGTCGGCATGAAAGCAAGTCCCAATGATTTACCCCTTAATACGGGTTCAAGTGTCTGATGTAAAATTGTTATAATGACGTACAATATTATCAGTCCCAATGCTTGTTTAGGATCTCTCATATAAAAAAGTTCATAAATCGCCCAGGGAACCAAAACCACTCCGGATCCAACAATAGGTATTAAATCAACAACAGCAGTCCCGAGTGCTATCCAAAAAGCATGTTCAATTTTCATTATGGAAAGACCGATAAGTAAAATAACAAACACAATCGCAGCAATAATAAGTTGAGCTTTTAGTATCTGTTTGAAATTTTTCTTAAACTCCGCTTTAAAGCGTTCTTTTAAATTATACATATAAATCCTCCTTGGATAATTTTATCATAAGAGAAATTAAAAAACAAAAAAGCGAATGAAAAAATTTTTCACTCGCTTTTAAAATATAATTTTTTAAAATTTATGAAACAACAAGATTAGATATTAAAATAGCTGTGAGTGCAATCGGAGCAATATATTTAACCATAATATCATAGCCTTTTTTAGCAGCAAATTTTCCTGAAGACAGAACTTCCTCTTCTACATATTTAGGTTTAGAAATAAATCCTACAAGTACACAGGTGCAGATTGCTATAATCGGCATCATTACAGAATTTGTAATAAAGTCAAAGAAATCAAGGAAGGCTCTGCCAAGAATCTGAACATTTGCAAGCGGTCCATATCCAAGACAAGAAAGCGTTCCGAGAACAATAGAAATTATAAATACAATAATTGTAGCAGTTGTTCTCTTAACTTTAAATTTGTCGAGGAACACGGAAACAACCGCTTCCATAAGTGAAATGGAAGAAGTGAGAGCTGCGAACAGAACCAAGATAAAGAACAGTGCCCCTATAATCTTTCCACCCGGCATTTGTGCAAAAACTTGTGGAAGTGTAACGAACATAAGTCCGGGACCTGCATTTATTTTCGAAGGATCTCCGCCGTTGAAAGCAACAATGGGAGGAACAATCATAAATCCTGCAAAGAAAGCAATCAATGTATCGAAGATAACAATTTGTGCAGAGGATTTTTGAATATCATCTTCCTTTTTCATATATGATCCATAAGTGAGCATTATAGCCATAGCAAGAGACAAGGAGTAAAAGAGTTGTCCTAAAGCCGAGAGTAAAAGATCCACAAAATCCTTAAATGATTTAATAAACGAAAAATCAGGTACAAGGTAATATTTAAGACCTGCGGCAACACCGGGGATTGTTATGGTGTAAATGCCGATGCCGATTGAAAGTATTACTAAAACAGGCATCATTATCTTACTTGCTTTTTCAACGCCCTTTTGAACACCCAAAAGAACGATAATCATAGTAATTGTCATGAAGATGATGAACCAAAGAAGTGCATTATTCATAACACCCTCTGACTGAACAAGAATGAAGTTATTAAAAAATCCTTCTGAATCAGCCGTTATACTTTCAGACTTGTTGAATAAATATGTATATCCGTACTTTGTTACCCAACCGCCTATTACACAATAATAAGGTAAAATAATTGTCGGGACGAGAGCTGTTAAGATTCCCAAAAATCCAAATTTCGGATGCATTTTTTTATATGCACCGATACAAGAGAGTCTCGTTTTTCTGCCAATAGAAATTTCTGTGACTAAAAGAGAAAGACCAAAAGTAAAAGCAAAAATAATGTAGACGAGAAGAAATACAGCTCCTCCCTTCTGAGCCGACAAATAGGGAAATCTCCAAAGATTTCCGAGTCCTACCGCAGAACCTGCAGCTGCCAGGACAAAACCTAATCTGTTAGAAAAAGTATCTCGTTTTTCCGACATAATCAACCTCCATTTATTTATTTCTTAATTTATCAATAAAATCCGAGATAAAAGAATCGGTATCGATATTCTCATTATCTAAGACCTTTTGAACTACAATTCCATCAGACAAGAAGAGTATAAGGAGAGCTAAACTGTCAGAATCAAAATTTTCACTTCTTTCGGAGATTTTTTCTCCTATTAAATTTCTAAATTGATTGTATCTCTCATTTATCCTCTTTTTCAGTTCTTCGTTACCGAACATAGATTCATGAATCAGATGCATCCTAAGTTCGGGCGAAACAACGGAACGCTCAAGCACATAATTTATCATTCTGTGTAATGAAGTGTCTTTGTCTTTATTTTCAGTCCATTCAATTAGTTGTTGCCACTGATTTTCAAGATAATCATCATAGATTTGAAGTAAAATTTCATTTTTGTTTTTGAAGTAATAATAAAGAGTTCCTTTTGAAATACCGGCTTCTTTAGCAATTTCAGCTAAAGAAATATATGGAAAAGACTTTATCTTAAGCAAATCTGTCGTTGTATCGACAATTTTCTTTTTTAAATCTTCATTCCTCGGCGCTGCCATTTTCCCCTCTTTATTCGTCCGTAAGTTTTCAAAATTTCACTTGTCTAATGCTTGATAATAGTTGAAAGTTTATCACTTTACAGAGCAAAAGTAAAGATTTTTATTTAAATCTACTTTTTAAACAAATTATTTTATCAATTTAGAATACAATTAATTTATATTTTACAAAAATATTTGACTGCGGTTGAATTTGAAACTCTTTTCCTAAGATACCGCTACTTTTTAGCAACGGATTACGGGTTACGGGTTAAGATACAGTTATTAGATTTTAGATTTAAAAGACCTGATTGATTTTTGATAAATAAGGTCTGATTTCTGCCGTTTTCTTATATCTAAAATCTATAATCTACAATCTATATTGACAAATTTTTCTAATTGTAATAATATTATTTTGTATAGTCGGTTGATTGTCCGACTTCTCAAAATATGGAGGCTCTTATGAATACGGATAAAACAAATAAAAAATTAAATAAGAAGTTGAATAAGGAATTTGGCGATAAATTTAAAGCCGAACTTAAAGACCGAATCATCAGAGTAACGGGCAAATCTGACAATTGGGATGAAATTGTTAAGGCCTGTCAACTGTGTGTTTACCGAAAAGACGGTATACATGTAGTAAATGATATTGAATTTACAGGTCATGAAATTCCAAAAATGAAAACGCCATCTATAGAAGATAAAACTCTTGACGGAAACTCCTATGATGTTTTGATAATAGGCGGCGGCGTAAGCGGTTGTTCAATTGCAAGAGAGCTTTCAAAATGGGATTTAGATATTCTTCTGGTTGAGAAAGAAGCTGATGTCGCCCTCGGAGCGTCCGGCAGAAATGATGGAGAAGTTCATCCCGGAGTTGATTTGAGTAAAGGCTACTTGAAGACCAAATATATCAGAAAAGGCAATAAAATGTACGATCAAATATCAAAAGAACTCGGCGTTCCCTTTAGAAGAGTAGGTCAATATGTTGGATTTACTAAAGGATATCTGCTACCTTTTGTTTTTCTTTATGCTATGTATAAAAAATATATAGTAGGAATCGAAGACACCGAAATTATACTCCAAAAAAAATTAAGAGAAGTCGTCCCCTCTCTTACAAAAGATTTTAAATTTGCACTATCGAATCCGTCTACAGGTGTTGTTTGCCCGTATGGACTGACTATTGCCTATGCAGAAAATGCTGTTGAAAACGGGGCAAAAGTTTCATTGAACACCTATGTAAAAGATATGAAAGTCGTTGACGGTGTTATAAAAGAAGTAGAAACAAACAGAGGAACTGTATATCCCAAAATCGTAATCAATGCTGCGGGTGTTTTTGCCGAAGAAATTGCGAAAATGGCTGAAGACAGATTTTATTCAATTCATCCCAGACGCGGAACCGATATTATCTTAGACAAAAAAACCGGAGACAGATTTGATACGGTTTCGACCGTTAAAACTGTTAAATTAAAAAACAAAGAACATACAAAAGGCGGAGGCCTTATTAAAACCGTTCATAATAATGTGCTTGTGGGTCCGGATGCAGTCGAAACTTATGAAAAAGAAAATTATGAAACTCATCCTGAAAGTATGGATACTCTTTATAATAAACAGCAAATTACAATGCCGTCACTCCAAAGATATGAGGCAATCACCTATTTCACCGGTGTTCGTGCACCTAACTTTGAAGAAGATTTTGTAATAGAAAAAGGCAGAAAGACTAAAAATCTCATACACTGTGCGGCAATTCAATCCCCGGGGCTTACAACATCCCCTGTTGTAGCTTTAGATGTCGAAAAGATGGCAATAGAGCTTTTAAGTAAAGACAGGAAAATAAACAAAAACGAAAATTATAATCCTGTAAGGAAAAATAAAATACCAAGAATCAGCGAACTTCCCATTGAAGAAAAAGAAAAGCTGATAAAACAGAATCCTGATTACGGTATCATAATCTGTCGCTGCGAAGAAGTAAGCAAGGGAGAAATTATCGATGCACTTAATTCTCCGATTCAAGTTCCTACTATTGACGGTATTAAAAAGAGAGTTCGGCCCGGAATGGGAAGATGTCAAGGTGGTTTCTGTATGCCGACCGTAACCAAAATAATAGCTGATTATCTTGATAAGCCTATGAAAGAAGTCAGAAAATCCGGTGAAGATTCAATCTTGGTTTACGGGGATATAAAGAGTGGTGAAAACAATGCAGAATAAAAATTATGACACGGTAGTTATTGGCGGAGGTGCTGCAGGTCTTGCAGCGGCGTTAAAAGTCAACGAAGAAAAAAAATCTGTTTTAATCATTGAAAGAGAAGTTCGTTTAGGTGGTATTCTCAAACAATGCATTCACGATGGTTTTGGTCTTGTGCGTTTCAAAGAAAAGCTTTCGGGCCCTGAATATATTGAAAGATTTATAGATAAAATTCATGAAAACAACATTGAATATATCTGTCTTGCTTTTGTAACTAAAATAGAAAAGTTAAATGATAAAACTTTCAAAATTTCTATCGTATCTAAAAATGGATGTGAAGAGATAATCGCAAAAACTTTAATTTTGGCAAATGGTTGTCGAGAGAGAACGGCAAAACAGATCTATATTCACGGTACCCGTCCCGCCGGTGTTTATACCGCAGGATCAGCTCAGGCACTGACAAATCTATACGGACAAAAAGTTACAAAAAAATGTGTTATATTAGGCAGCGGAGACATCGGTTTGATTATGGCAAGGCGTCTTACACTTGAAGGTTCCAAAGTTGAAGGTGTTTATGAAATCAAGCCCACACCGTCAGGTCTTATGAGAAATGTTCATCAATGTCTATATGACTATGATATTCCCCTACACCTGTCTCACACGGTAACAAAAGTTTTTGGTGATCAAAGACTTCAAGGTGTTGAAATTATGAAAGTTGATAAAAACTTCAAACCGATTCCGGGGACAGAAACACATGTTGAATGTGATGCGCTTATACTTTCAGTCGGTCTTATTCCGGAAAATGAACTTGCAGAAAGTTTGAAAATAAAAATCGATCCCAAGACAAAGGGACCGATAGTTGATAACAATCTAATGACTGATACGGACGGCATATTCTCATGTGGAAATGCACTTCATGTCAATGATCTTGTTGACTATGTTTCTGAAAGCGGAGAAATCGCCGGAAAAAGCGCCTGTAGATATATAGATTCAAATTGTAATGTCAGTATAAAAGATATGAAAATAAATGTTAGCGATGATTTTCTGTATATGGTTCCGCAGAATTTGAATCTTAACAATTTATCTGATAAAACTGACATCTATTTCAGAAGTAAACGCGACAGAAATAATGTTGTTTTAAAATTGCTTATTAACGGTAAAGACGTTTATGAGAAAAAATATCAATTTTTGAGACCGCCTGAAATGGAAAAAATAATATTAGACTTCAACAAGTTCAATATTAAAGACACTGATAAAATCGAATTTATTATATCGGAGGCAAGACAATGAAAGAAATGGTTTGTATCGTCTGTCCCAGAGGCTGTAGATTAAATGTCCGAGAAGAAGAACAAGAAATTAAAGTCACCGGAAACTTTTGTAAGCGCGGATATGATTTTGCGGTATCAGAGCTTAAAAAGCCCATGAGAACAATATGTACAACGGTAAAGACATCGTTTAAGGAATGTCCCGTTTTACCTGTCAGAGTTTCAAGTGAAATACCAAAAGACAAGATCTTTGACTGTATGAACGAAATAAATAAAGTTTGCCTTAAAGAAAAAATCGGTCGTGGCGATGTTGTAATAAAAAATATTTTAGGTCTTAATGTCGACGTAATTGCAACAAGTGATATTTTAAAATTAAGCTAAGATTACAAACAGTTTAATGATTTTTAATTACTGATGTTGCAATTTCAAGCATTTCAACAGCCAAATTAAAGTTCTCACCGATTAAATCAAAAACGGCATCTTCCGAAAGAACACCACATTGTAAATTCTCCGGCAGTTCTCCCCGATCATAACTTTCAAGATCGCTGAAATATTCTTTGCTTGAATAATAATCAGAAAGTTTGGAATAATTCTTTTGACTTTCACGAAATATAGAAAGTTGCTTTTTTAGATTCTCAATGTTACTTGAATGATCGTTGAGAATCTTTTCCATTTGCTCTATTCTTTGAATTTTATTTTCCATTTAATTTCACCTATTTTGTTCTTAAATTTGATTATTTAAAGTATACAAACTTTAAATAATCCTTTCAACTCTTTGACAAAGTCTATTTAGAAGCATATAATTTTTATAGTTCGTTTTATTAGTGATTTTAAATTAAGGAGATATGATTATGGGTATAATAGCTTGGTTAATACTTGGAGCATTTTCCGGTTGGATTGCAAGTATAATAATGAAGAAAAACAAATCGATGGGAGCAATTGCAAACATTTGCACAGGAATAGTCGGCGCTTTCATTGGCGGAATAGTATTTAATTGGTTAGGTCATGAGAAAGTTACCGGGCTCAACCTTTACAGTGTGCTCGTTTCTGTTGTGGGTGCCTGTATTTTACTTGCAATTGTTTCACTTATTACTAAATTAATAAAGGGCAAAAAATAAATCTTTCCAAAGTTAAAAACAACTCGATCTCTCGAGTTGTTTTTTTATATTCATAAATCAATCTTCTTACTGTCAAAAAACATAAGTCCGGTGCTCACAGTCAATAAAAGACAGCTTATCCAAATCGACTTATAACCTATGTATGAAGTCAAAACCCCTCCAATTCCGGCACCGACCGCGAAAATAAAAATAACCGAAAAATATGTAATAGCCTTTTTTAGAACCATTTTATCCTTTGAACTTACATATTCACAAAAAGCCTGAGTTCCTGAGCGCAAATTACCTATACACATAGTACTTGCATATGAATTTCCCTCAATTTTATAAAAAGCTTGAACCTGCATGGCGCAGACAAAAGAAACCAACGCATTTGCCAAAAATTGGAGGTCTGAGGGAATAAATCCAACAGAAAACAGTAAGATGATTTCCATAATTAAAACTATCTGCCGCCAATGAAGTTTTCTGTAATTTTTTAGATGTATCTGTACAGAAGTTGAAGTTGCGATACCTGCGATAAATGATAAAACGGGAACAAGATATTTAATTGCAACATCCCAACGTCTTTTGAATAAGGCTAAACTTAAAAGGACAATATTTCCTGTCTGCGCATTAGCAAAGACCTCTCCCCTACAAGAATATGTATATGCGTCCTGAAATCCTCCGGATAAAGTCAAAAACACAGCAGTCAAAAAACTGTCGGATGCCTGTTTCTCAAAAAGATTAAGTTTTTTCATATTGTTCCTTTCAAATTAAAGAAAGTTAGTTCACAGTCATCAATTGAATTATTGATTGTTTAAAAATATATAAAAAAACGAAAATCTTGCAATACGCAGAATTTTCGTTTTGGCAGGGATGGCCGGATTCGAACCGGCGCATGGCGGAGTCAAAGTCCGGTGCCTTACCGCTTGGCTACATCCCATTATATGGGGTGGAAGATGGGATTCGAACCCACGGTCTCCAGAACCACAATCTGGCGCCTTAA
>CABTZO010000042.1 GCA_902489335.1 uncultured Oscillospiraceae bacterium
ACTTTTACCAAAGAGAAGTCTAAATTCCAACAAAGGAAATTTCGGTAAACTTTTGATAATCGCCGGCAGTAAACTTATGCCCGGTGCAGCTGCACTTTCTACGGGAGCTGCGCTGAGATCGGGAGCAGGTCTTGTTACTTTGGGTTGCCATGAAGATGTATATCATTGTGTTGCAAGTCACTACAAAGAAGCAACTTATGTTCCGATTAACTATTCTGAGGGTGGAACTGTGTTGCTGTCTGATAATCTAAAGATTATAAATGAAAAAATAAAATCGGCAGATGCAATTATTTTTGGTCCGGGAGTCGGTATATCAAAAGAAACAAATCAAGAACTGGAAAAGATTTTAGCTCAGGCAGAATGTCCGGTTATTATTGATGCTGACGGGTTAAATATTTTATCACAGAAAAAAGACTTGGTTCCTAAATCAAAAGCTGAAGTAATTCTGACTCCGCATCCCGGTGAAATGTCGAGACTTACCGGCTTAAGTATTGAAGAAATCCAAAACAATCGAGTTGAAGTCTGCAAAGACTTTGCAAAAACTATGAAAGCCACCGTTGTGCTAAAGGGATCTAATACAGTTGTATCGGATAAAAACGGTCGAGTTTATATAAATCCTACAGGCAATCCGGGACTTGCAACAGCAGGTAGCGGAGATGTTTTGTCCGGAATATTGGGCGCTATGCTTTCACAGGGATTGACACCGTATGAAGCTGCAAAAACCGCCGTATATATTCACGGTCTTGCGGGAGATTTTGCTTCGTTTAAGCATACCCAGATATCTATGAAAGCGGGCGACATTACTAATAATTTGTCAGATGCATTTTTCTTTATATATGATGAATCAAATTCAAATAAAATAAATACAGGGAGAGAGAAAATTTATGAAAACTTATCTTACTGACATCGAAATTGCACAGAGCGTAACGCCGAAACCGATTTTGCAAATCGCGGAAAAATTGGGACTTACCGAAGATAGCATCGACTACTATGGTAAATATAAGGCAAAAATCGATATTAATGCCATTAAAGACAAAGAACATAAAGGAAAACTCATTTTAGTGACTGCAATTACTCCGACTCCTGCAGGCGAAGGCAAAACCACAACTTCAATCGGTCTTGCCGATGCTATTTCACAGCTTGATAAAAATGTTGTCTTGGCTCTCAGAGAACCGTCACTCGGTCCTGTATTTGGAATTAAAGGCGGCGCTGCGGGCGGCGGATATGCACAGGTTATACCTATGGAAGATATTAATCTTCATTTTACGGGAGATTTTCATGCGATAGGTGCTGCAAACAACCTACTTGCTGCTATGATAGACAACCATATTCAACACGGAAACTCTCTTAAAATAGATCCCAAAACTATTACTTGGACCCGTTGCGTCGATATGAATGACAGACAACTTAGATTTATAGTCGACGGCCTTGGCGGAAAGGTAAACGGAGTTCCGAGAGAAGATAGTTTTTGCATTACGGTTGCCTCTGAAATAATGGCGATTTTTTGCCTTGCAACGAGCATAGTTGATCTTAAAGAAAGAATTTCAAAAATAATAATCGGGTATTCTTACGACGATAAACCCGTCACCGCAGGCGATCTTAAGGCACAGGGTGCGATGACGGCACTTTTGAAAGATTCTTTCAAGCCGAATTTGGTTCAAACCTTGGAAAACACTCCCGCGATTGTACATGGCGGACCTTTTGCAAATATCGCTCATGGCTGCAATTCTCTTGTCGCAACTCAAACTGCCCTTAAATTAGGCGATTATGTTGTTACGGAAGCAGGATTCGGCGCAGACTTGGGAGCAGAGAAATTTTTAGACATAAAATGTCCGTCGGGAAATTTATCGGTTGATGCCTGCGTTCTTGTCGCAACATGCAGAGCACTTAAAAATCATGGCGGCGTAAAAAAAGAAGATCTCAACAATCCGAATGTAAATGCAATAAAAAAAGGTTTTTCAAACCTTCAAAGACATATTGAAAACCTTAAAGATAAATATAAATTGAATGTAGTTGTCGCAATAAATGCTTTTCCGAGTGACACAGAGGAAGAAATCAACTTTATTATTTCCGAGTGTGAAAAACAAGGCGTGAAAGCTGTTCTTTCAACACATTGGGCTGATGGCGGAAAGGGCGCTTTGGATCTTGCAAAAGAAGTCATTTCTCTCTGTGATAAAAACAGTCAGTATAAATCAATCACAACGGGACTTAAAGTATCCGAAAAAATCGAAACAGTCGCAAAAAATATCTATCGAGCAAAAAAAGTAAATTACACGAAAAAGGCAAAGACCAAACTCGAAAAACTTCAAAAAGACGGTCTTGATGATTTGGATGTCTGTATTGCCAAGACACAGTATAGTTTTTCCGATGACCCACAGCTTAAAGGCGCTCCCGATGATTTTGAAATCACGGTTCGTGACATAAAAATATCAGCCGGAGCGGGATTTGCGGTTGCACTCACGGGCGATATTTTGACAATGCCCGGACTTCCGACAAAACCGGCGGCTGAAAATATTGATGTCGATGAAAACGGAAAAATCAGCGGACTATTTTGAGTCTTTGAAAATATCAAGCTTCAAAATCGCAAAATATAGGAATAATCCACCGATTACACACATGATAAATTCACTTAGTCCGATTTGACCCGCATTTATCAAAAACAATTTTCCCTTACTTTCTTCATTTGCCAAAAAAGTAGTTTCCGCGCCTATTATCAGTGCGTTGAAAATTACGGGCATAAGGCAGGAGAGCAGGGGGAATTTTTTTATCTTTATATTTCGCAGAAAATATGCAGAAGTTGATGAGAGCAATGTCGCGAGACTTCCGAAAAATATATCGATAAATCCCATTGGACTGCCGATATTGCCTAAAATACATCCTAAGGTCAGTCCGGGAATAGCGCAGGGTGTAAAAACCGGTAAAATATTCAACAGCTCGGAAATTCTAAACTGAATGGGACCATAAGCAAGGCCCAAAAAAGACGATAAATATGTAAGCGCCACATAGACAGCCGCAATAATTCCCGAAATGACAATAAATTTTGTTTGTTTTGAAATGTTTGTTTTATCTTTCATATTAACTCCTTAATTAGTCGTAATTATAACATAAATTATGCTCATTATTTTTGCAATTTATTGGATAAATAATAATTAAAAGCAAAACCATAAATGGTTTTTGTCCTTGTTGAATCTTGCCGATAATGTTATAATTACAAGGATTAAATTACATGATGAAAGGCAATTTATGCAATACTTAAAAGCGATTATTTTGGGAATAGTGCAGGGACTGACCGAATTTCTCCCTGTTTCGAGCAGCGGACATCTTTCAATCTTCCAACATTTCATGGGGATTTCGGGGGAAAGCTCGTTTTCTCTTTCGATTATGCTTCATTTCGGCACTTTAGTTGCCGTTTTCATTGTTTTTTATAAGACTTTCTTGGCGATATTTAAGGAAATCGGTCTTTTTTTCAAAGATCTTTTTACGGGAAAGTTGCAGTTTAAAGAAATTTCAGACGACAGAAGAATGCTCTATATGTTGTTTTTGTCCTGCCTTCCTCTGTTGATTTTAATGATACCGATAGGAAACGACAGAAAATTGATGGACATTGTATCCGATATTACGGGCGATAAAGACATAATTGCCGAGGGTATATTTTTTATGATAACAGCGATATTGCTTCTTTTAAGCTCATACTTTTACAACAAGAGGACTGCTGATTATCCGAAAAAAGTCAACACAAAGCAGGCTTTTTTTATCGGATTCGCTCAACTTTTTGCCACCTTGCCCGGAATTTCAAGATCCGGCGCTACAATTACAACGGGTATGCTTTCAAAAGTCGACAAAGAATATATGGTTAGATATTCTTTTGTTTTGGGAACGCCCGCAATTTTAGCGGCAAACTTGATGGATATAAAAAAGCTTGCCGAAATGGGAAGCTTTGATTTTGGAATAGCACCTGCGATTTTGGGAATAATAGTTTCATGTATCGTGGGAATTTTAGCGATTAAATTAACTGTCTTTTTAGTTAAGAAAGATAAGTTTAAAATTTTCGGATATTATTGTCTTTTACTCGGAATCGGTGTTACCGTTGCGGGAATTGTGGAAAAATTTATTAAATAAGAGAGGGTAAATTTGGCGGGAAGACAAACTCAAAGAAGAAACACGAAAAGCGGAAAAGCTCATATTGAAAAAGAAAAGAAAAAAGCATATCAAAGGCAGATTGTCGCGATATTGCTTTTTGCTGTGGGCTTTTTGTTTTTATTTTTGGCTGCAATCCCCGGAGGCGGAGTGTGGCAGGTTTGCCGTGATGTTTTATTCGGCCTTTTTGGCTTTACTTCATATTTTCTTTCTCTGATTTTTTTCTTTGTGGGAATAATTTTGTCTTTAAAATATGAAAAAATAAATGTCGGCGCAAAGGTTGCGGAGGGCGTAATTTTAATCATACTGATTTGCAGTGTGATTTATGTTATATATACAACCGACGGACCGTTTAATTATTTTGACGATATAAAAGCTGCTTATAAACTGGGCGAGTCCTATGATAATCCCGGTGCAATCGGAGCAATCTTCGGTGGCCTGTTTATGATGATTGGTCAAAGGAGACTTATCGGCGGTCTTGTTATAGGTGTTTTGATAGTCGTTGACCTCATGCTTTTAACCGGTTTGACTATAGCAAGCATTTACATAAATTCAAAAAAACAGGCAAATAAAATTTCTGAAATAAGCAAAGAAAAAGTTGAAAATTACAGAGAAAAAAGAAAAAGCAGACAACTTGAAAAAGTTGATTTCGATCCCGATGTGCCACTTGGACCCGAACCCGAAAATCCTGAAGAAGACAAAGCTGAAAACAGAAATAAAGCGAAGGTTAAAAGGCTCGACAATATTGATGATATTGTGCAGAAAGCCGCAAAAAAACCGAAAAAAGCGGAAGTCTTAACTCCTTTAGCTTCTAAGAAGGTTATGCCTGACGGAGAATACACTTTGCCGTCTTTAGAATTGCTAAATATGGCACCTTCGGGAGTAAAAGATAATTCCGGTGCTCTTAAGAATAACGCACAGAGATTAGTTGACATTTTAGACAGTTTCGGAGTAAAGACAAGTCTTTTGGATATTTCCGTCGGACCATCCGTTACAAGATATGAACTGTCTCCCGCTGCGGGAGTAAGGTTAAGTAAAATCACGGGACTTGCCGATGACATAGCTCTTAATATGGCAGTATCGTCGGTTCGAATTGAAGCTCCGATTCCGGGAAAGGCGGCTCTCGGAATTGAAATCCCGAATGCCGACAGAGATATGGTACCTTTGAGGGAACTTTTGGAAAGCCCTAAATTTAAAAATTCAAAAAGCAAAACGATTGCTGCTTTGGGTAAGAACATTACGGGAGATACTGTCTTTACAGATATAGCAAAAATGCCACATCTTTTAATTGCCGGTACAACAGGTTCCGGTAAGTCGGTTGCACTCAATACAATGATAATGACTATTCTGTTTAATGCGGCACCGGATGAAGTAAAGATGATAATGATAGATCCAAAACAGGTTGAATTCAGCATATATAACGGACTTCCACACTTGATGATACCCGTTGTATCCGATCCGAAGCAGGCTTCAGGTTCACTTTCTTGGGCTGTTAAAGAAATGCTAAACAGATATAAGCTTTTCACTGAAAATAAAGTTCGCGATATCAAGGGATATAACGAGCTTGCCAAAAAAGATAAAGATCTGCCATATATGCCGGCTATCATAATAGTTATAGACGAACTTTCAGATTTAATGATGGTTGCACCAACCGAAGTAGAAGATTCAATTTGTCGTTTGGCACAGATGGCCAGAGCTGCGGGTATGCACATGATTGTTGCAACTCAAAGCCCGAGAGCCGATGTCATAACTGGACTTATTAAAGCAAATATCCCTTCAAGAATGGCACTTACCGCGGCTTCTCCCCTTGAATCAAGAATAATTTTGGACGAGGGCGGAGCCGAAAAACTGATAGGTCACGGAGATATGCTCTTTAAGCCTATCGGCAAAAACAAGCCTACAAGACTTCAGGGTTGTTTTGTTTCCGATGAGGAAATAAGACGAGTTGTGAAGTTTATCAAGGAGCAAAAAAGTTCTGAATATAACGAAGAAATTGTTGAAGAGATTAAAGAAAACGCAAACAACATAGGTGTTAAAAAAGCTGATTTTGTTAATCAAGACGGAGACGACAGCGACGAACTTACACCGCAAGCTATAAAAGTAGTAGTTGAAAGGGGCGAAGCCTCAACGACTTTGTTGCAGAGAAAGTTAAAAATCGGTTATGCAAGAGCGGCTCGAATTATCGACGAACTCGAAGAAAAGAAAATTATCGGACCTTTTGCAGGCAGTAAACCGAGAGATGTTTTGATTACCATGGATCAGTGGCTTGAAATGGATGCTATGAGGGACGATGAAGAAGACTGACAAAAAACTCCTTAAAATAATTTTAACTGCCTTTATTGTTTTGGCGTTTTTGATCTTAACCGTTTTCCTAAACTTAAAAGATAATATAAATGTAAATGAAGCTTTTAAGACTGTTGGACTTAAAGATAAAAACATAGCAACAAAGCAGGACTTTTGTGCCTATTTTATAGATGTCGGACAAGGTGACTGTTCTTTGATAAAAAGTGGCAATAAATATATGTTGATAGATGCAGGCAACATCTCTGACGGCGAAAAAATAGAGGAATTTTTGAAATCTGTCGGTTGCAATGAACTTGAATATGTTGTCGCAACTCACCCACATGCAGATCACATTGGCGGAATGGCTTATGTTATAAATAAAGTGAAGGTTAAAAATGTTTTAATGCCTGATATTCCGGATGAAATTATGCCGACAACAAAGACCTTTATAAATTTATTGAATGCGGTAAAAAGAAGTGGTGCAAAAGTATATAAAGCTCAACAAGTAAGCGGGTTTGAACTTGGAAAGGCAAAGGTCAAAGTTCTTTCTCCCAAAACCGATTTTGACAGTTTGAATAACATGTCTGTTGTTATGAAAATCACCTACGGTGAAAAATCCTTTTTGTTTACCGGTGATATGGAAAAAGAAGCTGAAAATAATGTGTTGAAAGAGCTTGGAAAAAATAAGGCAGATTTGAACTGCGATGTATTTAAAGTGGCCCATCATGGAGGCTCAACATCAAGCACAAAACCTTTTATTAAAGAAGTAAGTCCAAAATTTGCTGTTATTTCTTGCGGATTGAATAATTCATACCATCACCCTCATCCATCAGTCTTGAATACCTTAAATGAAAATGATGTGAAAATTTACAGAACCGATAAAAACGGAACTGTTTATATAGGAACAGACGGTGAAAAACTTTTCTGTTATACGAATGATTAAATTGGAGGATAAAATGAAGAAGAATATATTAAAAGTCTTCAATATTTTTTTTATTATCATTTTTGCATGTTTGACTTTGTCATCTTGTGTGGGACAAAAACGTGCAAGTTTTACTAAGGCTAAAGCTAAGGAAGGCAAAATTTCACAGTCTGTTTCTTCTTATTCTGCCTCGAATTTAGATTTATTGGCATCCTCTAATTTTGTTGAGCTTTATTTTGACCACGTTTCATTTTGTCCTGTTATTAAAGATAAAACGACGGGTGAACTTTGGTCCGCGCTAACAAATGAAAATTTTGATGCCAATACAATAGAAATGAAAGTTGAATATAAGGGAAAGGTCTATGAGCTCTTTTCACAAAAAAATTCTGTTGCACTCGGTAAGGCTTCTTACAACTATAAAGATACCGGAGTTGAAGTAAAATATAATTTTGAAATCGGAGAAAACAGCGAAAAAGTTAGTTTCCCGATATTTGTTGATTTTAATCTTAAAGACGGATGTCTTTATGTTTCTTCAAACTTGGAAAAAATCGCAAAGGTGAAAGGTTTAAAAATCTTGTCAATAGATCTATTACCGTTCTTCGGTGCTGTTAAAACGGTTTCCGAAAATGATTTCATGCTTGTTCCCGACGGTTGTGGAGCGGTTATAAAGACCGCTGCCGCAGGCAATGCAAGTTACAACATCAAGACTTACGGATATGATCCGGCTCTTTCTGAAAAATCTGATATTCCGTATTCAATCATTCCCGCTTTTGGAGTCAAACACAATAAAGACGCTTTCTCGGCCCTTGTAATTGACGGCGATGCCATAAGCAGAATTATTGCAAATAAAAGGCAGGGCGGATATAACAACGTCTATGCACGATTTGATATAACTCAAAATGATCTGAATAAAGATTATAACGGACATATCGCAAAGAAGCCCTATAAAGGTAAAATTCAAGTCGCTTACAGATTCTTCTCCGGCAACCAAACAACGCCGGGAGGGATAGCTTCTCTTGTAAGTGAGCAACTTATCAGAGAAAATTTCTTGTCAGATTTAGAGGATAAGGACAATAGAGATATTCCCATGAATATTGCACTTTTGGGTAGAATGAAAAAAGGCCCCGTAATGAAAAATTTGACCGATTTCGATGAAGCTATTGAAATTTTAACTTATGCAAAAACTAAGGATATTAACAACATAAACTTAAGATATTTAGGAGCTTTGAGCGGAGGGGAAAAGCAGAAATCTTTGAATTTTGCAAAACTAT
>CABTZO010000043.1 GCA_902489335.1 uncultured Oscillospiraceae bacterium
AAGCATCTTAAGCTTTTGGAATCTCAAAATCGAGATAAATCAAAAATCGTCATATTGACTGATAAAGTCAATTTAACCGGATATGAATTAAAAACAAGATTATTAAACGAATTTAATTTTGAACTTGAATGCGCGGGGCCCAGATATGCTTTGGCATATTCTACAATCGCAGACGACAAGAAAGTCTTTGACGAACTTATAACTGCGCTTTTTGAAATTGACAAAGACTTGATTTCGCGAACAAAACCTAAACTTCATTTTGAAAAGAGAACGGGACAGAAATTAGCATCAACATTTGAAAAAACAATATACGCTTATCCTCCCGCAACCCCGGTTATTTTCAAAGGTGGTGAAGAAGTGACCGATGAACAAAACAAACTGATTAATCAACTTGTTTCAGAGGGAATGAAATTACAATATTAAAAAACGCTGTGAAATCCAATATGAATTTTCACAGCGTTTTGTTTATTTATCTTCGTCTTCAATATAAAATGTAAAGTCCTCTTCGCTTGAAGAATTGTCTTCTTTCGCGTTTGATTCGCTTTGTATCTCGATATTTTCAATATATTTATTTTCATAATTTTCATCGGGAAAAGATTCATTAATTTCAATTTTTGAATGAGTATCTTTTTTCATTGAATCATCAGAATTTTCTTTGTCTGAAATTTCTTTTTTCTGTGTATCTTCCAAATAAAAGTTCATATCTTTTATATCGGATTTTGTTTTTCCGTAATTTTTAATGTAATCATATAAAAGCAAGAAAACCGAAAGCGCAAAATTTATAATCGGAACTGCAAATAATATTTTGTTTCTGCTGAGTATGCTTGCCGAACTGAATATGAGCGGCATAAAATACAGCAAAATGTTTGTGATTGAATTATAAAAAAGAACGGTTGTAGATTTTAATGTAGGGAAATCCGTAACCTTATAGCAATATAAAAATCCAATAGCTATTGCCCAAGTGATGAGTATTATTATAGGAAGAGCAAGAGGAGTTTCAACATCTGTAAAAAATTCAAATGCAAATAAAATGATTGTTATGATGTTAAACAGAATATAACTTGTTAGGAGTAACAGACGAGTTTTTTTCTTCTCAAACATTTTTAATCATCCCTTAATTTTAAAGTTGCTTTATTTTTGATTGCCGTCGTTCTTTATTTCAGAATCAGAGTTTGAATCTGTATTTGTATTTGTGTCATATAAGAAGTCCTTTAAGATTTGTTTGTTCTTATTGAGATCAGGAACTAATACAGCCATTCCGTTGATTGTTTTATTTTGATATGTCCCGTCAGCAGGTATACCTATTGAATCAACATTGAAATTAAAACCTTTTTTCATAAGCATTGCAAATCTTGAAATTTGTACCGGTTTCATGTCAGTTTCTACCATTGGCATAACAACCTTTGCTATCTCAAGCAGCTTTCCCTTATCCTGCGTAGTTTGAACTTTTTGAATGATTGCATTTATTACAATTCTCTGTCTGTTTGTTCTCTTAAAGTCGGAATCAAGATGTCGTATTCTTGAAAAAGCTAGTGCTTTTTGTCCGTTTAAATGAACGCTGTTTCCCGATTCAAAATGTCCATAGTCTTTAAATTCTTTGTTGAGGGCCATAGCCTCTCTTTTTGTTATCGGAACATCTACGCCACCGATAGCATCAACGACTTTCATGAAAGCATCAAAGTTTACAAGAACATAGTTGTCGATATCTATATTGTAATTATATTCGATAGTATTTATTACAAGCGGTGCTTTTCCATACATATATGCATGATTGAGTCGTGTCTTGCCATGATTTGGAATTGTAACATAACTGTCTCTTAAAAACGAAACAAGTTTTATTTCTTTTGTCTTTTCATTGATAGACATAAGCATCATTGTATCGCTTCTACCGTTTTGATTGTTTGAATCTTTATCGGCACCGAGCAATAAAATGTTCGTAACTTTTTTATCGCCCAAAAGGTCTTCTTCTTTGACAAATGGATTATCCGACTTTTTCTTAAAGCTTATATCACCGACAAAATGCCTTAAAAGTCCATAACCGATAGCAAGTAGCAACGCAAGTATAACAAAGAAGGTTGTCAATGATAAAAATAAAACCTTTTTTTTGCTTTTTTTTGAAATGTTTTCCTCAGACTGTCTCTTAGGCGTGTAATTCTTGTCGAATTTAATATCTTTAGAACGTTTAGATTTATCCTTTGATTTTTTGTTCTTGGAATTGTCTTTAGATTTATTGATTAATTTTTTTGGTGGTTTACCGCCATTAGGTGAAAAATAAATATTATCCATGTGTTCTCCTTAATTATATCACAGTGTATAAAAGATCAGAATATGAGGGAAACGGCCAAAATTCTTCATTGACTTTTTCTTCCAACTCATCTGCAGTTTTTCTAAGCTCATTCATTGACGGAATAATCTTTTCTCTGCAATAATTTGCATTTTCTTCAATATTTTTGAATTCTCTAACTTTTATTACTTCTTCAAGCTTATTTCGCTTTTCAAGCAATTCGTCGCTCGTTTTTGAAAGTTGGTCGAGCAGTTTTGTTTCAAGTCTGTTTTGAAATCTGTGCGAAACATTAGTCTTTGCGTTTATTGTCTCTGCAAGCATTTTCATATATTTTACGATTGCAGGTATTATTTGTTTGTCTGTCATATCAATCATTGTCTTGGACTCTAAATTAATTATACCGATATAATTTTCCATAAGAATTTCATAACGACCAATCAATTCTTCTCTTGAATAGATTCCATGTTTTTCAAACAACGAAATGTTTTCATCTTTTATGTAACATGGGAGTGAGTCAGGTGTTGTAGGAAGGTTCAATAAGCCTCTTTCCGCGGCATCGTTTAACCAGTCCTCACTATATGAGTTACCATTGAAAATAATCTTAGAATGTTTTTTGAAAATATCACTTAGCAGTTCATTTAAGTCTTTTTCAAAGTCCGTTGAACCTTCGAGTTTATCTGCCATCTGTGACAGTTTATCGGCAACGATTGTATTTATTATTGTGTTCGGGCAGGCTATTGATGTGTTTGAACCGATGATTCTAAATTCAAATTTGTTGCCCGTAAAAGCAATAGGAGCAGTTCGGTTTCTGTCGGTATCATCTTTTTTAAATGTGGGAACGAATCCCACACCGGACTCAACAAGTTTATCTTCATCTTTTAAAAGATCTTCATATTTGGCAATCGAATCTATTATTGAAGACCATTTTGGGCCCAAGAATACCGATATAATTGCCGGAGGCGCTTCCAATGCACCTAAACGGAGGTCATTTCCCGCAGTTGCAGATGACACTCTTATCAAATCTTGATGTTCATCAATTGCCCATACGATAGCAGCTAAAAAAGTAAGAAATCTGATGTGTTTTTCTTGTGTATTTCCAGGTGAAAGAAGATTTTCACCGGAATCTGTTTCGATAGACCAATTAATATGTTTTCCGCTACCGTTTACTCCGTTAAAAGGCTTTTCGTGTAAAACACAACTGAGATTATGCATCCTTGCTACTTTTTTCATAATCTCCATAGTGAGTTGGTTATGATCGGTTGCCATATTAGTTTGACAGTAAATAGGCGCAAGTTCGTGTTGAGAGGGAGCAGCTTCATTGTGTTCGGTTTTTGCGTAGACTCCCAACTTCCAGAGTTCTATGTCAAGATCTCTCATAAAAGCTTTGACTCTTGCGTTCATTGTGCCGAAATAATGTCCTTCCATTTCTTGACTTTTAAGAGGTTCTGCACCGAAAAGAGTCCTGCCGGTTAAAATCATGTCACGGCGTTTTTTATACATGTCTCTGTCGATTAAGAAAAATTCTTGTTCGGCACCTACGGTTGTATGAACTCGTTTTATTTCATCAAGTTTGAAAAGTTTCAACATTCTGAGAGTCTGTTTTTCAATCAAGGCTTCCGAACGCAGAAGAGGTGTTTTTTTATCTAAGATTTGACCGCCGTATGACGAAAAAATAGATGGGATACAAAGCGTCTTGTCTTTTATAAATGCAAACGAAGTAGGATCCCAAGTTGCATAACCCCGTGCTTCAAAAGTGGCTCTAAGACCACCGCTTGGAAAAGAAGAGGCATCAGGTTCACTTTTAATAAGTTCCTTTGCTGAAAAGTCCATAATGACTTGACTGTCTTCAGCGGGTTTGATAAAACTGTCATGCTTTTCGGCAGTAATTCCGGTCATGGGTTGAAACCAGTGCGTAAAATGTGTTACACCTTTTTCAATGGCCCAATCTTTCATTGCCTCAGCAATTTGTTCCGCAATTTCAACAGAAAGAGATTCTTCATTTTCAATAGAACTTCTGAAGGCACTATACACTTCAGGTGTAAGACGTTCTTTCATAGTTTTTTTATTGAAAACAAGTGATCCGAAAATTTCAGGAACATTTATATATGCCATCAATAAACCTCCGAGTAATTTATAGTCGCGATAGAGTTGCGTTTAATTATATGATTTTTCTTGATTTTTGTAAAGAAGAAGTGATGAAATAGTTGTTTCTGTTTGTTGAATTAATGCAAGTTAAATAGGTTAATAAAACATGCATAAAAAAGATAAAACAGAAAATTATTTGGTTGACAAAAACATTCAATAATGTAAAATTAAGTTAAGGTAGAGGTGATAAAAATGCATCTTAAATTGAATGATGAGTTTCTGAAACCTTTTGTGAGCCTTGGCGAACTTGACGGCATGAATGCCGGAGTTAAGCAGGCTTTTTCTTATATAGAAAATGAAAATGGCAGAGGCTCAGACTTTTTGGGTTGGAAATCCTTACCTTTGGATTACGATAAAGAGGAATTTGACAGAATAAAAAATTGTGCCGAAAGAATAAGAAAAGACGGAGATGTCTTGGTCGTTGTAGGCATTGGAGGATCTTATCTCGGAGCCAGAGCGGCAATCGAGTTTTTGCTTTCAACTGAATATAATTCTTTGACTGACAAAACTAAAGTATATTTTGCCGGTAACACTTTAAGTCCGGAAAACTTAAATAATATTTTAAAATTAGTCGACGGTAAGAGTTGGTACATAAATATAATTTCAAAATCCGGAACCACGACTGAACCATCAATTGCTTTTCGTGTTCTTAAAGAAAAAATGGAAGTAGATTTCGGAAAAGAAGCTTTAAAAACTCGAATAATAGCAACTACCGATAAATCTAAAGGCGCACTTAAGGCTTTGAGTGACGAAAACGGTTATGAAACTTTTGTGATCCCCGACAATGTGGGCGGTCGATATTCAGTCTTAACGGCAGTAGGACTTTTGCCTATGGCTGTTGCCGGAATTGATATTGAAAAAGTTATGACCGGTGCTCAAAAGGCTATGGAAGACTTCTCAAATGACAGCATGAATCCCTGTAACAAATATGCTGCAATAAGAAACATACTTTACTCAAAAGGTAAGACAGTTGAACTTTTTGTGAGCTACGAGCCGTCCTGTCTTATGCTTAACGAATGGTTAAAACAACTTTTTGGAGAGAGTGAAGGAAAAGAACAAAAGGGTATTTTCCCCGCAGGTGCTGTTTTTTCTACAGATCTGCATTCTTTGGGACAATATGTTCAAGAGGGTAAAAAGCAGCTTTTTGAAACAGTAATTTCATATAAATCAGTTGACGATGACTTAATAATAAAAAAAGAAGAAGAAAATTCCGATGGTCTGAATTTCTTGACCGGTAAAAAGTTGTCCGAAATAAACAATATAGCAAAAAGAGCTACATCCATTGCTCATTGTAGCGGCGGAGTTCCCGTGATTGAGATTGAGTTTGAAAAAAGAGATGAATTGACCTTAGGATATCTGTTTTATTTCTTTGAAAGAGCTTGTGCTGTTTCGGCATATATTTCCGGAGTCAATCCCTTTAATCAACCGGGAGTAGAAAGTTACAAGAAGAATATGTTCGCCCTACTTGGCAAAGAGGGCTATGAAGAATTAAAAGAAAAATTAGAAAAAGAATTTTAAAGGAGGCTGATCCAAATGATATCTTTAATCATTGGTTCAAAAGGAAGCGGTAAGACAAAGAGACTGATTGATGAAGTAGAAAATAGATTTGAACAGTCAAACGGTCATGTTGTATGCTTGGAAGCAAAGCCAAAACTCACTTATGACGTAGTAAACGGTGTCAGACTTTTAGCAGCCGTAGATTATGGTATAAGCGGATATGATTCACTTTATGGATTTTTAAGCGGAATCTGTGCGACTGATTCTGATACTACAGATATTCTTGTTGACCAGACCATTAAAATAGGCGGAGAAGACAGAACTGAACTTCTTGAGTTTATTGAAAAAATCGGTAAACTTGCAAATGTTTGTAACACAAACTTTGTATTTACGATTTCTTCTGCCGAAGAAGATCTTCCGGAAGAAATTTTCTATACAGCGCAGAAAATGTAAATAATTTAGGACAGGCATTTCCCTGTCCTATTATTTTTATTATAAAAAGTATTTTATAAAAAATATTGACAATCATGAATATAAAATATATAATAGCACTCGCGATTTAAGCAAAAAAGGAGGGGTTTAAGTGGCAGTACCAAAGAGAAGAGTTTCATCCACAAAAGGTAAGCAGAGAAGAGCCAGTGCGTGGAAGCTTGCTGCACCCACACTTGTGAAATGTCCAAGTTGCGGGGAATATAAAATGCCTCACAAAGTTTGTCCGGCTTGTGGAAATTATAACGGAAAAAAAGTTATCGATAAAGACTGATTTCAGTTTATAATTCTAATGAGAAACGGAAAAGCGTTGCTTTTCCGTATTTTGTTATGTGAGGAGGATAATGTATGTTACCTGTATTTGCAATTGTCGGCAGACCCAATGTTGGTAAAAGCACGCTTTTTAACAGATTGATAGGAAAAAGAGTTTCAATCACTCATGACACACCCGGTGTAACAAGAGACAGAATATATGCAAAAGGCGAATGGCTTGACAAGCAATTCATTTTAATTGATACCGGAGGCATAGAACCCGGGTTTAAGGGCGAAATGTCTAATCTGATACAAACTCAGGCTGAAATTGCGATTGACAGTGCCGATGTCATAATTTTTATGACTGATATCTCGCAGGGTATCACTTCTTCAGATATGCAAATATCAAGTTTGCTAAAAAAAAGCGGGAAAAATGTAATTGTAGCAGTAAACAAATGTGACAGTCCCGGAGATCTTCCTCCTGAATATTATGAATTCTATAATCTTTCTTTTCCCGATGTCTTTTCAATTTCTTCAATTCATGGCTTGGGTACGGGAGATCTTTTAGATAAACTTTTTGAACTCTGTCCTAAAGAGATTCAAAAAGAGGAGGACACCGAACAAATTAAAGTTGCCGTAATAGGAAAACCAAATGTAGGAAAGTCATCTCTTGTAAATGCAATTTTGGGAGAAAAACGTCATATTGTATCAAGTGTTGCCGGCACAACAAGGGATGCAGTTGACAGTTTTATAAAGAACAGTCACGGAGAGTTCATTTTTACGGATACTGCAGGATTACGGCGTAAGAGCAAAGTCAGTGAGGAAATAGAAAAGTATTCTAATATCAGGGCGAGACTTGCGGTTGAGAGATCCGATGTCTGCGTAATTATGATTGACGCAACCGAAGGATATACAGTTCAAGATTCAAAAGTAGCGGCTCTTGCTCTTGAAAGCGGTAAAGGTGTCGTAATAGCCGTAAATAAGTGGGATTTAGTGGCAAAAACTACAGATACGATGAAAAAAATGGAAGACAAGCTTAAAGATAAATTTTCATTTATGTCTTATGCTCCGATAGTTTTCATTTCTGCATTAAAGAATCAGAGACTCGATAATCTTTTTATTAAAATAAAAAAAGCTGCAGAAAACAACTGTAAAAAAATTCCGACAGGACAATTAAA
>CABTZO010000044.1 GCA_902489335.1 uncultured Oscillospiraceae bacterium
ATGCTCTCCCAGCTGAGCTATGCTCCCATACTCGCCGTCGCGACTGCAACGACGCTATTTAATATACAATATTTGAAGTATAAAGTCAACACTTTTTTTTAGTAAATTAAATATTTTATAAAAAACTATTTGCCTAAATCCTTTTTATTTTTATCTGAATTATTGTTTTCCTCAACATTTGCATTTCGTTTAATCTTGGCAGTTGTAGTTTTTACAAATTCAGAATCCCGAACTTTTATCTTTTTAATATTTTTATAAGACGGCAAATGCCTGTTTACCTCTTTTATTACACCGTTTAACGCTTGAGCAATATCATCTTTAGTCAAGTCGCCCGATTTAAATTTTTCTTTAATTGCATCAAAATCAGGATAAATACTTGCACCTACAACAGTATCGTTATCGTTGTCCTCACCAAACACCATTGCTTCGGCAACAAAGGGATTTTTATTAAGATAGAACTCAACCTCTTCGGGATATATGTTTTTACCGTTTTTCGTTACTATTACATTTTTAATTCTTCCTACGATTTTATAATAACCGTCTTCTGTGAGTTGTCCTAAGTCCCCTGTCATAAAATATCCGAATTTATCAAAAACAGCTTTTGTGGCCTCTTCGTCGTTGAAATAACCGAGCATAACATTGTCGCCCTTTACGCAAATTTCACCTATTCCCTCTTTATCTTGATTAATAAGTTTAATTTCAACACCGGGAATAGGATGACCAACAGTATCATAGGTTTCAATTTTATTAAAAAGATCATCATTGACTCCGGCTATTAGCGGAGAACACTCTGTCATTCCGTAACCGGTATAGACAGCCATTCCAAAAGTCTTAAAATCTTCTATTACTTGAGGATTTATTGCCGCAGCGCCGCAGATAATCAATCTTATTTTTCCGCCGAATATTTTTATTATTTCCCCGAAGATTTTGTCTTTAAGACTTATTCCGAAAACATTTCCGACATTTGTTATTGCTTTTCCGAGTTTGAATCCGAATTTACCACCGGTTTTTTTCGATACAGTTTTCAAAATCCTGGAATGAATTTTTTCAAGCATAAGCGGAACCGTAATAAATACAGTTGGTTCAAACTCTTTCATCGCTTTCATCATATTGAAAATACTGTCACAAAAAGAAATGCAGGAACCATTATATATCGGAAGTAAAAAACCAAGCGTGCATTCATAAGTATGATGAAGCGGAAGCACAACAAGGAACCTGTCCTCCGGATAAGCTTTAACGACAGAATTTGTACTCATGATATCAAAACAAATATTATATTGCGAAAGCATAACACCCTTTGGCGTGTCAGTTGTTCCGGAAGTAAAGAGCAAAACTCCCAAAGCGTCTTTATCTATTTTTATGTTTAGATAAGTTTGATAATCTTGAGAATTATCGCGAATTTTATATTTTCCCCTTGCAACCATAGAGTGATATGAAAAATATTCATCTGTATCTTTCGGTTCATCTAAAATAGCAAATGTTATTTTCTTTAATATAGATTTAGCATAGGGCTTTAACTTTAAATATGTTTCAAAATCGATAAACACGAGTCTCGCTTCAGACCTTGTAATTATATTTATTAAATCTTCAGCCGGCAATTTATCGTCAACGGGAACAATTACATTATCAGAACAAGCTATGGCAAAATAAGTCGTTCCCCACTGATATGAGTTTTTGCCTGTAACGACAATTTGCTCTCTGTTTATTTTTTTTGATATAAGTTCGGTAGCCAAAGCTTCTACATCATTTTTAAATTCTTCATAGGTGATTTCATAATAATAACCCTGATCGCCCTTTATCATAAAAGCAGGAAATTTCGGGAATTTATTTACCGTTTTATACAGCATATCCCGAAAATCTGTAATTTTATCAACTTCATAAATTGCATTTTTAAACATTATTATTACCGACCTTTTTAATCTTTGCGGTTGATGTTTTTTCAAACTCACAGTCTTTAATTTCTATTTTTCTGATATGTTTGTATCCGGGAAGAATCGAATTTATCTTTTTTACACTTTCTTCAAGCGCCTTTTTAACTTCTTCATCTGTCATTTCAGACAAATGTTTTTTTTCTTTGATTGCGTCAAAATTAGGAAATATATTTGCCTTTACAAGAGTGTCATATTCCTCCGGATATCCGGTTACAACTGCTTCGGCAACAAACGGATCCTGATTTAGATAAAATTCAACTTCTTCAGGATAAATATTTTTTCCGTTTTTACTTACAATAACATTCTTAAGTCTTCCGACAATTTTAATATATCCTTGTTCTGTTATTTGTCCGAGATCTCCTGTTTTGAAATATCCGTCTTTATCAAAAGCCTGTTTGTTTGCTCTGTCATCATTGTAGTATCCGAGCATGACATTATCGCCCTTGACTCTTATTTCTCCCACGCCCTCTTTGTCGGGATGCTTAATTTTAACATTTACGCCCGGAATCGGAAGACCAACAGTGTCAAAAGTATCCAAATTATCATAAATTTTATCGCCAACCAAAGAAACAACGGGTGCACATTCGCTCAAACCGTAACCCGTATATATTCTAATACCGAGGTCTCTCAAATTTGAAACGATGCTTGGATTCATAGCTGCAGCACCTGTAATTATCAGTCTTAAACTATTACAAAACGATTTTTTCAATGCTTCCATAACATAAGATTGAAAAATTTCGTTGGAAACAAGAGATTCGTTTAGATTTTTTTCGTCAATATTTTTATTTACACTTGAAACAATGCGATTATATGCTTTTTCAATTATTAGCGGAACAGTTACTAACAATGTCGGCTCAAAAGTTTTCATTCCTTTTTTCATGCCAAAAATATTTTTGCAGATATATACACTTGCTCCGAGATATAAAGGACAAACCAGTCCAAAAGAACACATATAGGTATGAAAAAGCGGCAAAGCCGTTAAGTATCTGTCATTTTCATCAGTTTTTACTACCTTAAGGGTTGAGGTTACATCAAAGCATATATTTCGTTGAGATAACATTACCGCCTTTGGTTTTTGAGTAGTGCCTGAAGTAAATAATAAAACGCTCAGTTTATCACTGTCGATTTCAATATTTTGAAACTCTTCATAAGACTTATCTTCATTTAAAACCAAATTATTTCCTTCGGTTATCATTTGAAAATAGCTTTCCTTTTTTTCGTCTTTCTCAGGATCAAAAGTCAGTTTTATTTTAGGTCTCAAAGGAAGTCTCTTGGTGCTTAACTTTTCAAAAGATTCTTCATCGACGAACATCAAATCGGCTTTACATCTTTTAATAATATTTTTTAGTTCTTCATAGGGCAAATCGGGATCCAAAGGAATAACAGTAGAACCTATGCAAGTAACCGCAAAATATATAACACACCATTGATAACTGTTATGACTGAGTAAGATGATTTTCTTATTCTTATAACCGTCATCGATGAGCTTTGTAGAAAGTGCAACAACATCATTATAAAAATCATTATAAGTAAATGAAGTCTTACCTAAAATTTCATTAGGCAAAACAAAAGCAATTTTTTCAGAATATAATTCTTTGCTTTTAAAAAGTAAATCTCTGAAATTATCAACTTCTCGAATTTTATAATTTGGCTTTTGCATTTTCTTAACACTCCGATGAGATTTTAACATATTTTAAAATGGAATATGACAATAAAATTAACATAATAAATTAACAAGCCTTAACAAAATTAACATTTTATTAACATGTTCTAATTGGATGGCTTTTCCGGATCAGTCGGGTCCCATTTTTTCAGCGAAGAATTTTCATCAATCATTATCTTTTTCGGTCGAGGCAATGTATCAACATCCGATTTATACACAATCAACTTTGTACCAAATTTAATATTATCGTAAATCCACTTTGCATCAATTAATGACAGCCTTATACACCCGTGCGAAACCGACTCTCCAAGCTTGTTAAATGATTTGTAATCCAAATCAGCAGGATTTTTACTTTTATATGGAACGGAATGAATCATATATGAACCGTTAAATCGTGTTATATATCTTCCGTAAGTATCATCTACCATTAGGCACCACAAGATTTTTTCTTTCAATTTAAATTCCCCTTGCGGGGTTTCCGAATCCTTTGCTCCGCTTGAACAAATCATTGCTTTAATTGGTTTTGTAAATTTTCCGTCTTCCTTTTCATAAACGGTAAGTAAATTTGTCTCAATGTTTACTGCGACTATATAATTGTAATATCTTGAATAGTCTTCATCGACATCTGACAGCATTTTCCTGAGTTGTTGGTTTTTAGAGTCAGACAGAGGTTTCACATTTTCAAGATTCTTCCCGGATTTTGTTTTTGTCGTTGAAACAGAAGTTGCGGTTTGCTTTTGATTTTCGGTCTTTTTATTAAAAAATTTATTAAAACAAAGAATCAAAATTAAAATTACAATCGCAAATAAAATGATTAAAGCTTTTATTACGGTGTTGTTTTTCCTTTTGTTGTTTTTTTTCAAATCGACCTCCGTAAATCAAATAATTAAATTAAAGTTCCTTAGTAGAGTATTACTTGCATCGGTCTTGTTTATCTTTGTTGTGTTTCTTCAACCTTGTAGTCATTATCACAGAACTTCTTGATTAATCTGAAGAGCTCTGTTTTTTACATTTTCCTTCTTTTTAACAAATCAAAAGAAATACAATTTAACAAAACAATCAAGACTCACAAAATCAAAGATATTATTATCGTACTATTTTCGACAAATTTTATCTGATTTTCATTAATCATTAACAATCATTTTCGCAGCCTTGTAAATGTCACCACAGCCGAGAGTTATTACTAAGTCTCCGTCTTCGGCATGATTTATGATGTAATTTTTAACATCTTCAAAAGTTTCACAGACCACACTTCCGGGAATTTTTTCCTGTAACTGTTCGGAATAAATTCCATAAGTGTTTACTTCACGAGAACCCATTATAGGTGTCAAAACAACATGATCCGGTATTTTAAGAACTTCTACGAAATCATCAAAAAGTCTTTTTGTTCTTGAAAACGTAAAGGGTTGGAAAACCGCCCAAACATTGTTATATTCCATTTGCATTGCGGCTTCTAAAGTAACTTTTAGTTCTGTCGGATGATGAGCATAGTCATCGGCAACGGTAAATCCGTTTTTTACACCCAAAACTTCAAATCTTCTTTTTGCGCCGCTGAATCCTTCAATATATTCTCGAATTTCATCCAACTTAAATCCAAAATCATAAGAAATTAAAATAACTGAAAGTGCATTTAAAATATTATGCTCGCCCGGGATATTAAGTTTCACTCTGCCTATATTTTCACCATGTAAAATCACATCAAACTCGGCAAAAGCACCTCGATTGTATGATATGTTTTCTGCATATATGTCATTGTCTTTGCAAAATCCGAATTTTTTACAGATGCTCTTATCTAAATTTTCAACAGCTTTTAAGGTGTTTTCATCGTCTCCGTTGTAATATACACCCTTTTTCGCCTTACTTAAGAACTTATGAAATGAATTTATGAGGTTATCCATGGTTTTGAAGTATTCCAAGTGATCCCCGTCAACATTTGTAATAATTGCATAGTCCGGGCTTAAGTGTAAAAATGTATCCTTAAACTCACAGGCTTCACATACAAAAATATCACTGTCGCCACATCTTCCGTGGCTGTCAATAGAAGGCAAATATCCTCCAACCAAGGCACTCGGATCTTTACCGGCTTTATAAAAAATCTCGGTAATCATAGAAGTTACAGTTGTTTTGCCATGTGTTCCGCATACTCCGATACAATTATCATACATTCTTGAAAGTGCACCAAAGACTTCCGAGCGTTCAAATGTCGGAATATATGAATTTTTAGCCGCAACAAGTTCGGGATTATCCGGCAAAATCGCAGCAGAATATACTATCATTTCAGCTCCCGCTATGTTTGACGGAACTTGATTTAAAGTGATTTTTGCACCAAGACCTCTGAGCTTGTCAATATTATCTCCGGTATTATTGTCTGAACCGGTTATTGTATAGCCTTTTTGCATCAAAATTTCGGCAATCGGGCACATACCCGAACCACCGATTCCTATGAAGTGAATTATATTAACTTTTTTTAAAATATCATCAATAAACATTTTTCACCCAAATTAAAGACTTTTTTAAATTTTAACTGTTTGATTATATCAATTATACAGTTAATAAACAAGATTAAGGCTAAGTTTACGCGAAAGTTTATCGTGCAAAATTTTGCGTTTTTAATATTTATAATATAATTAAAGATAAAGCTGATATATAATCTAAAAACACCTAAAATGTGTTAAACTTAATTATAAATTTATTTGGGAGAAAATATGGTTGAATTTATAGTCGGAAGATCTCATACAGGCAAAACTACACTATTATACGAAAAAATTAAAAATAGCATTGATGACGGTAAAAAAGCGATTTTACTTGTTCCCGAGCAAGCTTCATTTGAAACAGAACGTAAAGTTTTGAAAACATTCGGACCCGTAATCTCAAATGAAATTCAAGTCTTAAGCTTTACACGACTTATGGTTTACCTTAATATTTTGGAAGACGAAGAACTGAAGGAACCGTCAGATTTTTCAAATCTCTTGCTGTTTTACACAGCTCTACAAGACTTAAAAAAGGAATTGAAAATTTATAACCTCGATAAAGTTTCGGTTTCTTTCTGTAAAAATCTTTTAAGTCTATACAATGAATTCAATTTATTTAATATTACTCCCGAAATGCTCAAAGATATCAAAGATACAAATTCTGCCTTTAACGATAAAATATATGATGTTTCTTTGATTTTTTCCTATTTTGAAGCTTTAAGAAAAAAACATTTTCCAAACGCAAAATCCGAAGATAAAATACTGTTGAAAAAATTAGAAAACTTAAAGCCCTATGTGGGATACAATCTTTTTGTTGATGATTTCTACGGCTTTTCCGAATCAAAATATGATATTCTCGATGAACTTCTTAAACAGTGTGAAGACGCATATTTTTCCCTTTGTCTTGACATAGACTCATCGGAATATATGACTTTCGAAAACAATATAAACACATATAAAAGGCTAAAAAAGCTTTCCGAGAAAAACGGTTACAAAATAAAAAGAACTAAACTCACAGATTATGTAGGCTATGAAAGCAAAGCATTAATAAATCTGTCGGACAACGCACTTTCTCCGCTTGCCGAAATATTTGAAGAGCCCTGCCCTGAAATTTCGGTTGTAAAATCGGAAAATATTATTCAGGAATGTGACTTTGTAGCCTGCGAAATAAAGCGACTTTTGAGAGAAGAAAATTACAGATATAACGATATTGCTGTTGTTACGGCAGACTACTCAAAATATGAAAATGAGCTTAAATCTTCATTTAATAAATATAAAATACCGTATTTTGAAGATAGCAGAGAGTCAATATTATCTCAGCCTTTAAGTGTTTACATATTAAAGGTTCTGGAAATCTGTGCATACGGATATAAAAGACAGAATATAATTTCTCTCTTAGGTACACATTTGACCGGAATTGCAGAAGACGATCTCTATGAATTTGAAAATTATCTTTATATGTGGGAAATCGACGGAGCAGACTTCTTAAAACCCTTTGTTGAAAACCCTTACGGTGTAACAGACAGAGATAATGAAGATGCAGACAAAATTTTAGACAGGTTTAATTTAATAAGGTCCAAAATTACAAAACCCATAGAAAAATTAAGAGCACAATTAAAGCAGACAAATTTCAAAGACAGTGCAAAAGCACTATATGAATACATTGATCAGGTAAAATTAAGTGAAAATTTTGCCGATTTGATTTTTGACTCAAATTATTCCGAAATTGAAGTAAACAGTCAAAATCAAATTTGGGATAAGACGATAGAACTTATTCA
>CABTZO010000045.1 GCA_902489335.1 uncultured Oscillospiraceae bacterium
GTTTGCGGAAGAGTTTGTCCTCAGGAAACACAGTGCGAAGGAAAATGTGTTCGCGGAATCAAGGGTGAACCTGTTGGTATCGGAAGACTTGAAAGATTTGTTGCCGATTTCCACATGGAAAATTCAAAAGAAAAGGCTACACCCGTTGAATCCAACAATCACAAAGTTGCAATCGTAGGCTCAGGTCCTGCCGGACTTTCATGTGCCGGAGATCTCGCAGCTTTGGGATATAAAGTTACTGTATTTGAAGCTTTTCACAATACAGGCGGAGTTTTATTATACGGTATTCCTGAATTCAGACTTCCAAAAGCAATCGTTGCCAAAGAAGTACAAAACCTTAAGGATAAGGGTGTTGAATTCAAAACAAATATGGTTATCGGCAGAGTTCTTTCAATTGATGAACTCTTTGAAGACGGATATGAGGCCGTATTCATCGGTTCCGGTGCAGGACTTCCGATGTTTATGAATATCCCGGGCGAATCACTTAACGGAGTTTATTCTGCAAACGAATATTTGACAAGAATCAACTTCATGAAAGCTTATAAATCCGGATATGATACTCCTATCACTCACGACAAGGGTGTTGCAATTATAGGCGGCGGTAACGTTGCTATGGACGCAGCACGTTGTGCAAAGAGAATGGGCGCCGAAAAGGTTTACATTCTCTACAGAAGAAGTGATGAAGAGATGCCTGCTAGACGTGAAGAGATTGAACACGCAAAAGAAGAGGGAATCGAATTTCAACTTCTTTGTTCTCCTGTTGCTGTTTTAGGAGACGACGAGGGCTGGGTAAAAGGCGTTAAGGTTATGAGTATGGAACTCGGTGAACCTGATGATTCAGGCAGAAGAAGACCTGTGCCGATTGCATGTTCCGAACATGACATTGATGTTGATTGTGTTATCATGGCACTTGGAACAAATCCAAACCCGCTAATCAAGAGCACAACACCCGGACTTGATACAAACAAATGGGGTTGTATCATCGCTGATGAAAAAACTGGTCAAACAAGCCGTGAAGGTGTATTTGCCGGCGGAGACGCAGTAACCGGTGCAGCTACCGTTATTCTTGCAATGGGTGCAGGAAAAGACGCAGCCGCAGCAATTGATAAATACATCAAAGAAAAATAAATAATAAGAAAGGGCGATGTATCGCCCTTTTTTTATTCAATCAAGCGTAGCGGGTGATTATCGGTCGCCCGTTACTTGTTTTTTATATGAACCGAGGGCTTATAACCCTCGGTTTCGTGATATAAAATTTATCTTATTATTGTGGTATTATATTTATCTTATGGTATAATAATTCCATGAAATATAAGATACTCTTTGTTGATTATGACTATACGATTACAAATTCAAAAGACAAGGTTACAAAAAGAACACGAAAGGCAATTGAAGATTATGTTTCCGCCGGAGGTCATTTTGTAATCACAACTTCAAGACCTTATTGGATGATTGAAGATCATGCGAAAAGTCTTGGACTTATGGGTGATTTAATCTGTTCTCAAGGCGCAAGTATCATAAACGTGCAAACGGGCAAATATCTGTATAAATCGGTTATAAACTCTGATGACTTAGATGAAATTGTCGACTATACAATGAATAAGTCATATTATTCTATCGTAGCTTCTAATGAAGAGCTTGTAACGGACAGAACGACTCCGTTGTTTTTGCATATTGCAAAAAAAATAGGTTTTGTTTTTAGAAACAAGAATAAAGCGACATATAGAGAAGAAATTCATTCAATCGAGCCTTTTCAAGTTTTATGCAGAACGAATTCTCATCTCGGAAACCTTATGTTTGCAAAGAAAATAAAATCACATTTTAAAGACAAGTATGGTGTTCATATTTGTTCCAATCATTTAACTGCAATAACCAATAAAGACGCATCAAAAGGTAAGGCCTTAAAAATCTATTCGAAAATGCTGGGAGTTCCGCTTTCAGAAACGGCAGCTTTTGGCGATTCCATCGGTGATGTTTCTATGTATGAATATGCGGGACTTTCTGTTGCTATGGGAAATGCGCATAAAAAACTGAAAGAAAAGGCCGATTTGGTTATTGGTCACACAGACAAAGAAGGTTTGGCTAAATTTATTGAAAGTTTAATATAAAATGAAAGAAGGAATTGATTATGTCTACACTACATTCTTATCCCAATATCTTTGTTCACGGAATGCTCGGTTGGGCAGGAGATGACGGGCTAAACAAAATGGCTCCTTATTGGGGTATGCTTTGCGGTAATTTAACCGAAAAGCTTTCTGCTGAAGGCAGAGAAAGCTACAATGTAAAGGTTGGTCCTTTGTCCAGTGCTTGGGACAGAGCCTGTGATCTTTATGCGTTACTTACCGGAACAAAAACAGACTATGGAAAGGCACACAGTGAAAAGTTCGGTCATAACCGTTTCGGCAGAACTTATGACAAGCCTTTAATCGAAGGTTGGGGACAACCTTATCCAAACTCCGATGGAATTAAGAAAATAAATTTAATAGGTCCCTCTTTCGGCGGAGCCACAATTCGTATGCTTGTAGAACTTCTGACAAACGGAAGCAAAGAAGAAATGGAAGCTACAGACAAAGAGGATATAAGTCCATTATTTACCGGAGGCAAAGGTGAATGGGTTCATGCACTTGTTGCTGTTTCAGCTCCTCATGAGGGAACAACTCTTTTCTATGCTGTTCCTCCTCTTTATAAATTCGCTTCCCTTGGAACTTTTTTAATGGCAAATGTTTTGGGTAACACGAAATTGAATGAGGGCTATGACTGGTTGTTAGATCAGTGGGGACTGAGTTCTGTTCCCAGAAAAGAACTACCCGATAAAACCAAAATGTTTAACTTAAAACAGATTCAAAAAGCTTTGGAATCAAAGGATAATCTTTGGTATGATCTGACGCTCGAAGGCGCCAAAAAGGTAAATGAAATTATTAATTGTAATAAAGATACATATTATTTTTCATTGGCCGGTTCAATGACAGATGAAGATATGCTTACAGGACATCAACATCATTCAAGACACATGTTTCCGCTTTTATGGCCTCTCGCCCATGAAATGGGAAAATATGACCACAACGATGTAAATGATATTCCTGTTGATAAAAGATGGTGTGAAAATGACGGCTGTCTTCCCACAATTTCAGGCCTTCATCCTTTTGACGAACCATTTACCGATTACGAAGAAGCAAAGGCAAAAGACGATATCAAAAAAGGTATTTGGCACGTTATGCCCGTTCAACACGCCGATCATGGAAAGATAATCGGAGGTTCATTTGATTTTGTCGGAAAATCACATGAGTTTACAGATTTTTATAAAAATTTGGTTGACATGCTCAATAACTTAAAATGATAAAAAATTAAGTTTAAATCTCCGTCGATATTTTAAATATCGGCGGATTTTTTCTTGACAATTTAATATATGGCAGATAAAATATATTGACTTTTGAAAATGGTTTTCAAATTGAAGGTGAAAATATGAGCACAAAAAATGAATATAAAACCAAGCAAAGAGAAATAGTTCTAAAATATTTAAAGGAAAATCCGGGTGAACATTTGACGGTCAATGATATTTATGAACATTTGAGAAAACATGGAATTTCAATCGGACTTACAACAGTTTATCGTCAACTTGAAAAACTTGTTTCACAGGGCGTTGTAAAAAAATATATTCTTGACCTCAACACTCCCGCTTGTTTTGAATATATTTCGTCTGACTGCACAAAAAATCATGAGCCATGCTTTCATCTAAAATGTAAAATCTGCGACAAACTTATTCATCTGAAATGTGATGAATTGTCAGATATAGAAGATCATTTGATGAAAGAACATAATTTTATGCTTGATTCTCAAAGGACGGTTTTATACGGAATTTGTGAGACTTGCAGAAAAAAGTTAGGAGATAAAAATGAAAAAAAATAAAATTATTTGTCTGTTGCTTTCTTTATTCTTAATGATAGGGATTTTAACTTCTTGCAATTCAAAGAAAAATAAAACAGATAATACGGATAAAAAGATAAAGGTAATATCAACCATTTTTCCGACCTATGACGTTGCAAAAGAGATAGTCGGAGAAAAAGCAAATAATTTTGATATTGAGTTATTGTCAAGCAACGGTGTTGATTTACACAGCTATAAACCGTCAGCCGATGACATTGTAAGAATTGCAAAGAGCAATATATTTATCTATGTCGGCGGTGAGTCTGACAAATGGGCAGAGGACGTAATTAAACAGGCGAAGAAGATTAATCCAAATTTAATTTGCGTAAATCTTGTAAAAATACTTGGCGATAAGGCAAAAGAAGAAGAGATTAAAGAGGGAATGGAAAAAGACGATCATGACGACCATGACGATCATGATAAGGAAGATGAAAAAGAATTAGATGAGCATGTATGGCTCTCACTTGAAAATATGGGAACTTTTACCGAAGAAATCGGAAAAATTCTTGGCAAAGTTGACTCTAAAAACGCCGAATATTATAAAAAACAAGCTGATATATATGAAGATAAATTAGACAAATTGGACGACAAATATGAGGACACGGTAAATAAATCAAATAAGAAAACTTTAATTTTTGCCGACAGATTTCCATTTAGATATTTGATTGATGACTATAAACTTAATTATTATGCGGCCTTTGTGGGTTGCAGCACAGAAAGTAATGCAAGTTTTGAAACGGTAAAGTTCCTTGCAAATAAAGCAGATCAGAATAATTTAAACTATATTCTTGTTATTGAGGGCAATAACAAAAAAATAGCAAATTCTGTAATTCAAAATACTAAAAACAAAAATCAAAAGATTTTAACTATGGATTCCATGCAGTCAATAAATGAAAACGATATTAAATCCGGAAAAACTTATCTAAAAACCATGGAAAATAATCTTGAAATTTTAAAGAAGGCGCTTTCATAAAAAATGGCTTTAATAACAGTAAATAATTTAACCGTCGGATATGAAAATATGAAACTATTTGATAATTTAAGTTTCAAGGTTGAACAGGGAGATTATCTTTGCATTGTCGGTGAAAACGGATCCGGCAAAACAACCCTGATGAAATCGATTTTGGGACTTCATCAGGGATATGACGGAGAAATAATCTTCGGTGACGGACTTAAAAGGGAAGAAATCGGATACTTGCCACAACAGACCCAGGTCCAAAAAGATTTTCCGGCTTCCGTCAGAGAAATAGTTTTATCGGGAAATATCGGCAAAAGAAGATTCAGCCCTTTTTATAAAAAAGAAGATAAACTCAGGGCTTCAAAGAATATGGAAATATTGGAGATTTCTCATCTTGCAAACAGGTGCTACAGAGAACTTTCGGGCGGACAACAACAGAGAGTTTTGCTTGCAAGAGCACTTTGTGCAACAGAAAAAGTTCTTTTATTAGACGAACCCGTTTCCGGACTTGATCCGAAAGTTAGTAAAACCTTCTATGAGATAATCGAAAATTTAAACAATAGCGGAATAACAATTATTATGATTTCACACTCTATTCCTGATGTAATAAATTATGCAAATCAGGTTCTTTACATAGGAAATAAAACCTTTTTCGGAACAAAAAAAGAATATATAAACAGCAATTTCTATATGAATTTAAGCGGAGAGGAAAAGTCAAAAAGTGAATAAATTTTTTATGTATTTAGAATATCCGTTCGTCAGATATGCCTTAATTGTCGGGGTTTTAATAGCTCTTTGTTCTTCACTTTTAGGTGTTACACTCGTCTTAAAAAGATTTTCATTTATAGGTGACGGACTTTCTCATGTGGCTTTTGGCGCGATGGTTGTCGCAACCGTTCTTAAAATTACAAATCAAACTCTTCTCATTTTACCGATAACGATTATAAGTGCAATTTTGATACTCAGGGGAGGACAAAACTCAAAAATTAAAGGTGATGCGTCTATCGCAATGATTTCCGTAGGTGCGCTTGCCTTTGGTTATCTTTTTATGAATCTTTATTCCGGCTCGGCAAATATTTCGGGTGATGTCTGCACTACGCTTTTCGGATCGACTTTGATATTGACTCTGTCAATCTCAGATGTAATAGCCTGTATAGTTCTATCTTTTGTAGTTATTGTTCTTTATTCGATTCTATATAATAAAATTTTTGCTCTTACCTTCGATGAAAACTTTGCAACATCAGTTGGTGTTAAGACAAAACTTTATAATCTTATTTTTGCGGTTATGATAGCAATAATCATAGTTCTATCTATGAACTTGGTTGGCACTCTGCTTGTTTCGGCATTAATTATTTTCCCGGCACTTTCATCAATGAGAGTGTTCAAAAGCTTTAAGTCAGTTACAATTTGCTCTGCAATATTATCCGTTGTCTGTGCTTTTGTCGGGATAGCCGCAGCTGTAATTGCAGGAACACCGGTAGGTTCAACCATCGTTGCCGTAAATGCGATCTGTTTTGCTTTGTTTTCTTTGATATCATTTACAAAAAGAGGGTTTAAGATTGAAGCGTAGAAAAATATTTATTCTTTTAATTTTACCGATAATAATTTTATCTTTTGTATCTTGTAATAAAATCAAAGACAAAAAAAGCTCGGCAAATAATAATCAGTCTCCCGTTCAAAATGCAAATTTTGAAAATGGCGCAAAAAACACTTCAAAACGCGACTCTAAAAAAAGTGATTATATTGATATCAGCACTCTTTCCGGCACTGCCGCCTATGCGCAGGTATATGGAATTGTAAGTGAATCAAAAAGATATGAGGGAAAGACGATAAAATTAAAGGGAACATTTCAAACTTATTCTGAAAACGGCAAGACCTATTTTGCCTGTATCGTCAGTGATACAGCCGGGTGTTGTGTTCAAGGACTTGAATTTGAGCCATTAAAAAAATATTCTTATCCCAAAGATTTTCCAAAACCCGAAGAAACAATCACCATAAAAGGAAAATTAAAAGTTGTGAATAAAGATAAGTTTGACTTTTGCGTTTTACAAGATGCAGAGATTTTACCGTCTTAGATGATAGCTGGTAGACATTAGATTTTAGATATAAAAAAGGGGCGATTATCAATCGCCCCTCTTTTCATCATCTTCAGGTGTTACATATATCGTCTTTTGATTTGTATATATAACCTTACCCGGCGGAGTTCCGGCAGGTTTCTTTACATATTTAACGAAGGTATAATCTACGGGAACATTGGAACTGTCTTTCGCTTTTGAATGAAAGGCGGTAATTTTTGCGGCAGTTTCTATTGCAACATCGGAAAATTCCCCGTCTTTTGATTTTAAAATAATATGAGAAGACGGAAAGTCTTTGGTGTGAAACCAAAGGTCGTTTTTATTTGCTATTTTAAGTGTCAACTTATCATTTTGTATGTTGTTTCTTCCCGCTAAAATTTGATAGCCGTCTTTCGTTGTAAATGAAAGGGGATCAAGTTTGACATTCTTTTGATATTTTTTAATAGAGTTTGGTTTTAATATTTTCTGACTGATGAGCTCATCTTTCAGCTGCACAATCTCGTCTTCCGTATAAGTCCTTGCGATAATATCTTCAACCGAACGCAGATACTCGATTTTTATCTCGGCTTTTTTAATCTGTTTTTTTAGTTCCTTTTCCGCATTATAGGTTTTTTGATATTTTTTATAATATCTTCTTGCATTTTCAAGAGGGGTAAAAGCAGGGTCTACGGGAATAATTATTTCTTCGTTGTTATAATAATTATTGAGATTATATTCTTTTGGCCCTCTTTTTAAGCTTGCGTTGTATGCAGTCAAAAGTTCGCCGTATAATCTGTATTTTTCTCTGTCTTTTGA
>CABTZO010000046.1 GCA_902489335.1 uncultured Oscillospiraceae bacterium
CAGACGTGTGCTCTTCCGATCTAACTCTGCTGATATGGATGAAAAAATTGTTTTTGACAACGTAAGCTTTGATTACGAAGATACCGAAAAAGAAAATTCAAAAAATGCTATTGTTGATTTAAGTGTTACTATAAAAAAAGGCGAATTTGTTTGCCTTATCGGAAGAAACGGTTCGGGTAAATCTACATTTGCCAAGCTAAGTAATGCAATTTTGCTTCCTGATGAGGGCGTTGTCACAGTTGACGGGATTGATACAAAGGACGACGGCAAAAAATTTGATATAAGAAAAAAAGTCGGGATGATATTTCAAAATCCCGACAATCAAATTGTTGCAACAGCGGTCGATGAAGATGTTGCTTTCGGTCCGGAAAACTTAGGACTTGAGAGAGAAGAGATAATAAAAAGAGTCGATTTTTCTCTTGAAGCCGTCGGAATGACAGATTATAAAAATTATGAGCCCCATAAACTCTCTGGTGGCCAAAAGCAGAGGGTCGCAATTGCAGGAGTCATAGCAATGCGGCCTGATTATATATTTTTTGATGAATCCACTTCCATGCTTGATCCTAAGGGCAGAAAGCAGATTCTTAAACTTGCGAAAAAGTTAAATCGTGAACTTGGAATAGGAATTGTATTTATTACTCACCATATGAGAGAAGTGTCAATGTTTGACAGAGTAATAGTTTTTGGAGACGGGAAAATTGTTCTTGATGACAGCCCCGAAAATTTATTTTCAAATATTGAGAAACTAAAGTCTTTTGGTCTCGATCTTCCCGAAGTATCAAAATTTGCTCTGAAATTAAAGCAAAATGGAATAGATTTAGGGAAAAATATAATAAACGTCGATGATTGCGTAACAGCACTCTACGATTATTTGGAAAGTAAAAATGTCGATAATAAATGTTGAAAATTTAACCTACAAATATAATGCCGGGACTTCAAATGAAGTGTTGGCATTAAATGATGTATCTTTTAAAGTCGAATCCGGTGAATTTTTAGGTATAATAGGAAAAACAGGAAGCGGAAAAAGCACTTTGGTAAAACATCTCAACGGTCTTTTAAAACCTGATTCCGGTAAAGTATTTATTGATGAAAATGATATTTGGAAAAATAAAAAAACTTTAAAAAAAGCACGATTTGATATAGGTCTCTGTTTTCAATATCCGGAATACCAACTTTTTGCGCAAACTGTTTTGGAAGATATTGCTTTCGGACCTATAAATATGGGAAAAAGCGATAAAGAAGCGATGGATCTTGCAAAAAGTTCCGCAAAAATTATGAAAATAGATGAGAATATTCTTGAAAAATCTCCTTTTGAACTTTCAGGGGGACAAAAAAGACGAGTGGCGATAGCAGGTATAATTGCTATGGATCCAAAAGTCTTAGTTTTAGATGAACCCTTTGCCTCCCTGGATCCTGAGAGTGTCGAAGAGCTTTCTGATTTATTAAAAGACTATATAAAAAATAAAGATAAAACGATTGTTGTCGTATCCCATGATATGACACAGATGGCTAATTTATGCGACAGAATTATTGTGCTTAATGACGGTAAACTTGTAATGAATAATACACCCGAAAAAATTTTTGAAGATGTAGATACTCTTAACAAGTATGATTTAGATATTCCGGAAATCACACAAATTTTTATTGAACTAAAAAATAGAGGCCTTGACTTAAACAATAAAGTCTATACTGTAGATCAAGGAATACAGGCTGTTTTAGATTATATAAGTAGGTGCAAAAATGCTTAAAGATATGACAATCGGTCAATTTATTCCGGGAGATTCTTTTGTTCATAATTTGGATTCAAGGACAAAATTTCTAAATTCAATTATTTTCATTGCTCTTTTGTTTTTTTGCCGTAACTTCTATGCTTTAGGACTTTGTTTTGTCGCGCTGTTAATCTATATTTTATTTTCTGAAATTTCATTGAAGTTTATTTTTAAAGGACTGCGACCGGTAATTATGATCGTAGTAATTACCGCAATTTTAAATCTTTTTTTTACAAAATCCGGGAAAGCAGTCTTTTCCTTAGGATTCATAAGTATTACAGATCATGGACTTATTACGGCACTGTTTTATTCTTTTAGAATAATTTTAATTGTTTTGGCAAGCGTTATGTTAACTTACACCACAACCCCGACAATGATAACCTATGCAATAGAGAGACTTTTTTCAACAAAGTGGACATATAGGGCAGTTCATACTTTTGCTATGATGATGACAATTTCACTCAGATTTATACCTATCCTAACAGACGAATTTATCAAGATTACAGATGCTCAAAAATCAAGAGGTGCTTCTTTTGACACAGGTGGAATAATCAGCAGAATAAAATCTTTGATACCTGTTTTAATACCACTTTTCTTCACTTCATTTAAAAAAGCTACGGATTTGGCTTTTGCCATGGAATGCAGATGCTATAACGGTGCTGACGGAAGAACCAGATATAAAGTTACAAATTTCAAAAAAAATGATTTGATCGTCTTTATATTGCTTTTGATTTTAACGGTTTTAGTTTTTGTTTTGAGTTATTTTCTGCCGAGGATTCCGATATGAGAAACATAAAACTTGTTTTTGCCTATGACGGAAAGAATTATCATGGTTGGCAGTATCAAGATAACGCTCTTTCAATTCAAGAAGTTATTACAAAAGTTTTGAAGAACATTTTTAAAACAAAAGTTAATATAAACGGTTGCTCAAGAACTGATGCCGGAGTTCATGCCAACGAATATTGTGCAAATATAAAGATAGATTCCGATATAGGCTGTGAGAACTTGATCAGAGCTATGAATTCATTATTGCCGGAAGACATATCACTTCTTTATGCAGAAGATGTTGATGATGATTTTCATGCGCGTTACAGTGCGGTTTCGAAAGAATATGTTTATAAAGTCTACGACGGCAAAATCAGAGATCCGTTTCTTAAAGATTATGCATATTTTTGGAGATATAAAATAGATGAAAATCTTTTGAACGAACAGGCTAAAGACTTTATAGGTCTACATGATTTCAAAGCGTTTTGCTCGAGCGGAAGTAAAATTCGTGATACTAAAAGAGAAGTTCTTCAGGCAAGTGTAGAAAGAAACGGAGATATAGTGATTTTCAAGTTTCGCGCAAGGGCCTTTTTATATAATATGGTTAGAATAATGGTCGGAACATTGTTATACATAAACGGCGGACAAATTAAAACCGGCGATATAGAAAATATCATTGAATCTAAAGACAGAAAAGCGTCCGGTAAAACAGTTCCTCCAAACGGACTTTATTTAAATCATGTATATTATGGAGAAGATGATGAATAATAAAAATGTTAAAAGAGCTAAAAGAGCAAAACAAAATGTAGAAGAGAAAAAATCTAAAATAAACAGAAATTTTATTATCTTAATTTTTACTGTACTCATTGTTGCTGCAACTATGGTTATTGTATCTGTCAGAGTTTTTGACACTCAAAATAAATTTCCGTATTCAACCGGGGGATATAATTCTTTGAAAAAAATGGATATGCTCGGAAATAATCTTTTTTTGCTTACCAATGAAGACAGTATTGTATTAAGTCCTTCCGGAAGTGAAAAGCAAAAAATAAAACACGGATATTCAAGACCTTTTGCTGTTGTAAATAAAAATAATGCACTTGTATATGACTTAAACGGCAGCTCGTTTTATGTTCAGAATGTAAAAAATCAAATTTATACGGGAAAAATCAATGAAAGAATAATTGCAGGCGCAATAGACAGAAATTCGAATATAGCCTTGGCAACATCTTCAAAAGATTCATTAATGAAATTGTCTGTTTATAAAAAAAGTTTTACTAAAAAAGTGTTTGAGTGGATGACATATTCTTCTGTTATTGTTGATACAAGTCTTTCAGGGCAAAATACAGTTGCTGTTGCTGTTTATGACAGTGAGAATTATCGAAGCTTGAGTAAAGTTTTAATCTTTGATTTTTCTAAATCAAAACCGATTGCAACTTTTGAATTTCCGGGTTCGGCAGTTCTGTCTGTTAAATATACAACTCCGAATACTCTTGTTGTAATACTTGACAATAAGACAGTCGGAATAACAAATAATAAAAAGATATCAAGCGAATTTAAGTATGGCAGTCAATTTTTGAGCGGATTTTCTTTTGATGATTCAAAAGGGGTTAATTTGCTTCTTTCTTCCGGAAAAAATAGTAATAAGAACAAGCTTGTTGGACTTAACAGCAGGGGAAAAGCAATATCGGAGAAAAATTTTGATCACAACGTTATATCAGTTTATTCAGCAAATTCAAAAACATATTTACTGACAAACGATGAACTTTATCAATATTATAAAGTCGGAAAACCAAAGAGTGAAAAACTTGAAACTCAGGCAACGCAGGTTGTCGGTAACAATCAAGGTGCTTATGTATATTCTTACGGAAGAATTTACAAAGTTCGATGATACTCTTGTATTACAAAGTTTGAATTAAATTGAGATTTGCCGAGCAAGTTAACTTATGTTAAAATCTTTCGTTGTCGGAATATTTATTTGAGGAAACAATCAATGTGGACTGAGAATCTAAAAAAACAAATATCTTTTTTAAAACAGGGTATGTGGACAATTCCCAACCTACTGTCTGTTATCCGTATTTTACTTATACCTCTGTTTATTTATTTGTTTTACAACGGAAAAATATTTTGGTCATTTATAGTTATTTTGATATCAGGAATAACAGATACTCTTGATGGATTTATTGCCAGACGTTTCAATCAAATTTCAAATTTGGGAAAACTGTTGGATCCGCTTGCAGATAAGCTAAATCAAGTGGCTATCGTGCTTGTTCTGTTTTTAAAATTTAATTCTTCAAAAGATTACAATATACATCTATTCAGCTATGTGTTTATCGTATTTTTTGTAAAAGAATTGATAATGGTGATCGGAGCTATTATACTGCTTCTTTTAGGAACTACTCCGACAAGTGCTGAATTTTACGGTAAAGCCGCAACCGCTGTATTTTATACAGTAATGGTTTTAATTTTGGCTTTTGGAAGAAACTTTGGAGCATTTAGTAAATATTATGAAATGAGCGACAAACTTGTTGTCGGATTTGTTATTCTGTCTGCGATGTTAACGATTATCGCACTTTTTGCCTATATACCAGGTTCAATAAAACAGGCAAAAATCAAATTAAAAGAAAATAGGAGAAATTAATGAATAATATTACTTGCGTCAGATGTAAAAAAAATCCCGCGGTAGTCTTTGTATCCAGCCCGGATGGTGACGCATCAAAAACCTTGGGGTATTGCATTAAATGTGCATGTGAGTTAAATCTCGGGCCGGTTAAGCAAATGATGGACGCTATGGGCGTAACACCTGATGATCTTGACACTGTCAGTGAACAATTTAATTCAATTTTGGGGTATTCTGAAGATGAAAACTTTGAAGAGGGCGGTGTTCCTATGATGCCTAATCTCAAAGATTTATTTGATTCTATCGGAAATCGAAACAGTGAAAATGAAACTGATGAAAAAACGGAAAATAACTCAACTTTTAGGAAGAAGAACAAGAAAAAGAGCATACGCAATTATTGCACCGACCTTACTCAAAAGGCGAGAGACGGTCAAATTGACGCGATTATAGGAAGAGACAAGGAAATAAACAGAACAATCCAAATCCTTTGTCGCAGAACTAAAAATAATCCGGTCTTAATCGGAGAGCCCGGAGTCGGAAAAACTGCAATTGCTGAGGGTTTGGCTTTAAGAATTGCTGCCGGAAGTGTTCCTGCAAAACTCAAAAACAAGGAAATTGAACTTCTTGATTTGATGAGCTTGGTTGCGGGGACTCAATTTCGCGGTCAATTTGAAAGCAGAATCAAAAGTCTTATTGAAGAGATAAAACAAGACGGAAATATCATTTTATTTATAGATGAGGTCCATAATCTTGTCGGAACCGGTGAAGCTGAGGGTGCGATGAACGCTGCCAATATTTTAAAACCTGCTCTTTCGAGAGGCGAAATTCAGGTTATCGGTGCTACAACTTTTAATGAATACAGACAATATATAGAAAAAGACGCAGCTTTAGAGAGAAGATTTCAGAGTGTAAAGGTTGAAGAACCTTCTATTCAAGAAACATATGAGGTTTTAGAGGGCATTAAAAATTATTATGAAGAATATCATTCGGTTAAAATAGATTCTTCTTTGATATATAAACTTGTTGAATTATCCGAAAAATATATAGCCGACCGCTTCTTACCTGATAAAGCCATAGATTTATTGGACGAATCTTGTACGGTTGCGAACTTACGCAATCCCGAAATATCAAGATTACAAAATCTTAAAGAGCGAAAGCAAAGAAATATCAAGGAAATAGAAGATCTTTCCACAAAAGAGGAAAAGGATGAGAAGGATTTTGAACAGATTGCAAAACTAAAATCCGAAGATATTTCAATTGAAGAAGAAATCAAGACACTGACCGAACAAACAAAAGACATAAAAGTTACAAAAGAAGATGTTGCCCATGTAATTGAAAATTGGACGGGCATTCCTATGGCAAGAATCATTGAAAGTGAACTTTCAAAACTTGTAAACCTTGAAGACAGTTTGAAACTTAAAATAAAAGGACAAGATGAAGCAATACAGGCGCTTGCTGCAGCAGTAAAGCGCAGTAGGGTACAAATATCTAACAGAAAAACTCCTGCTTCTTTCATATTTGTGGGCCCGACGGGAGTCGGTAAAACGGAGCTTGTCAAACAACTTTCTTATCTGCTTTTTGATACTCCCGAAACTCTTATTAGACTTGACATGTCTGAATTTATGGAAAAGCACAGTGTGTCTAGAATCATAGGTTCACCTCCCGGATATGTCGGTTACGATGAAGCCGGTCAACTCACGGAAAAAGTAAGAAGAAAGCCTTATTCGATTGTCTTATTTGATGAAATAGAAAAGGCTCATCCTGATGTTATGAATATTTTGCTCCAGATTTTAGATGAGGGTAGAATAACCGATGCTCAAGGAAGAACCGTTGACTTTTCAAATACTGTTATAATTATGACTTCAAATGCCGGAAGCACTTCAAAAGAGGGCTCAATCGGTTTTGGAAAAGCTCCGAATGACATAGACAGACAAAAGGCACTTCAAGGACTTTATGACTTTTTAAGACCTGAGTTTTTAGGCAGAGTCGATGAAATAATTTTCTTCAGAAGACTTGATGAAGAGGACTATGAAAACATTGCAATTTTAATGCTCGATGAATTAAAAGAAGCGATTGAATTTAAGGGAATGCATTTTGAATATACATATGATGTTCCGAAATTAGCCGTCAAATCTATGAACGGAGACATAAAGGGCGCAAGAGATTTGAAAAATGTAATAAGAAGAGAAATTGAAAATAAAATTGCCAACTTTATGATTGAAAAAAGACAGGAAAGCATCAATACAATAAATGTTTCTGTCAAAGACGGAAAGTTTGAAATTAAAGTCAAATAAAGGGCGGCATATGCCGCTCTTTACAACATAAAAATATATTTCTGTTGATTTGGATATTTTTATTTCATAAAATATAAATTTTTCTTGACTTGATGATAACGTCATGTTAAAATAATTTTCGTGTTTAACAGACATGCGGGTGTAGTTCAATGGTAGAATCCCAGCCTTCCAAGCTGGTTGTGTGGGTTCGATCCCCATCACCCGCTCCATTCTTTTATATGCGCTTGTAGCTCAGCTGGATAGAGCAACTG
>CABTZO010000047.1 GCA_902489335.1 uncultured Oscillospiraceae bacterium
GCTCGTCGGGCTCATAACCCGGAGGTCGTTGGTTCAAATCCTTCCTCCGCACCCAATGAAAGTCTTTAACCAGTCGGTTAAAGACTTTTTTATATGAAATAAAGTGATTTTTCATAATTATAAAAATCTATAAAAGGAGAAAAGAATGACAGAAAAAGAAAGAATCGAAAGATTTGATAAATCCTTGTTTTCCATTTTTGCAAGTTATTTCAAGCAACACAAATGGTTACTTGTGCTTGATCTTGTTTGTGCGGTATTAGTTGCGGCAATAACGCTTATATTCCCCATGGTTTCGCGTTATGCACTTCAAAATATTTTACCTACAAAAAATTATTTATTATTTACTTATATCATGATAGGTCTACTGCTTTCGCTGATATTAAAAACAATTTTTCAGTTCATCGTCACATATCAAGGTCATCTGATGGGCGTCAAAATGGAAGCAGATATGAGACATGATTTATTCGTTCATATATCTCATATGGATTTTGCTTTTTTCGATAAGCACAGAACCGGATCCCTTCTTTCAAGAGTAGTCTCTGATTTATTTGAAATTTCGGAGCTTGCTCACCATGGCCCTGAAATGTTACTGACGTCTATTATAACGTTAGTAGGTTCATTTGTTTTTATGCTTATGATTCAATGGGAACTTGCTCTTGTTTTGTTCGTATTAATCCCGCTTATTATCTTGTTAGTTTCTGTAATGCGCCGTAAACTCGAAAAAAGTTCCATGAAACTAAAAAAGACAACAGCAAACATCAACTCAGACATTGAAAGCAGTATTTCGGGCATCAGAACAGCAAAAGCTTTCAACAACGAAGATTTAGAAATCGAAAAATTTAATTCCGCAAATGAGCTTTATAAAGAAGCAAGGCAGAACTTTTTCAGAATCATGGGAATGTTCCACGGCGGTATTATGGGCCTGTCCGGAGTTCTCACTCTGGTTATTATCGCAGTCGGCGGTTACTTTGTCGCTCTAAACAAAATGACTGTTGTCGACTTGATGACTTTTATAATTTTCGTAAACGCCTTTTTAATGCCTATAAATCAAATGGTCGCATTTTTCGAAATTTTTTCAAACGGTAAAGCCGGTCTTACAAGATTTGTTGAAATAATGAGAACTAATCCGTCTATTGCAGATTCAGATGATTTGCTTGACATATATCCGTTACAGGGCGATATAGTTTATAAAAATGTCAGTTTTTCTTATGAAGAATCACATAGTAAAAATACAGTTTTAAAGGATATAAATTTAGAAGTAAAACAAGGTGAAAAACTTGCAGTCGTGGGTCCGTCAGGTTCGGGAAAAACCACACTGTGCCAACTCCTTGTCCGTTTTTATGAAATAAATTCAGGGGAAATTTCCATCGGAGGACACGATATCAGAGATTTAACAATCTCATCACTTCGTGAACAAGTCGGAATCGTTCAACAAGATGTGTTTATTTTTGCCGACAGTATTTTGGAAAACATCAGATACGGTCGTCCGGATGCAACAAAACAAGAAGTAATACAAGCGGCTAAAAATGCAGAAATCCATGACTTTATTATGACTCTTCCACAAGGATATGATACCGTTGTCGGCGAGCGCGGTATAACCTTGTCGGGCGGACAAAGACAAAGACTCAGTATAGCCCGTATTTTCTTAAAAAATCCACCGTTTATGATTTTAGATGAGGCAACAAGTGCGCTCGATACCGAAACTGAAATAAACATTCAAAACTCTCTCGAAAAACTGTCAAAAGGAAGAACGGTTATGGTTATAGCGCACAGACTGTCAACCATTAAAAATGCCGACAAAATCATTTATCTTGATGATAAAGGTATTAAAGAAAAGGGCACGCATGATCAGTTAATGAAAGAAAAAGGCGATTATTATAATTTATACAACGCACAATTTTCTTTCTGATAATTTCCGATAAATTGTTTCAATTACTTGAAATATTTTTGTTAAAATTTTATAATTTTATCAGAACTTTATTTAGGAGGTCTTTATGAAAAACTTACAAAAAATAATTGTTTTTTCGCTCTGCTTAATTTTGATTTTCTCTTTCACCTCATGTAAAAAGAAAAAGGGTAAAGACAAAACATCGACAACAAAAGCCGTTATTACAAACCCGTTAACGGGTGAGGGAAATTTCAGTTCTGCAGCTCAAGGTAAAAGACCAATTTCTATTTCTATAAACAACGCCTATCCCGCAAGACCACAATGGGGATTCGATACAGCCGATCTCGTTTTCGAAGGTTTGGCAGAGGGTGGCGTTACACGCATGCTATGGTTATATGGCGATGCCGATAAAATACCAAAAGTCGGTTCTATCAGAAGTGCAAGAATAGACTTTGTTGAAATAGCCGAAAGCTTCGATTCTGTTTTTGTTCACTGGGGTTGTTCCACAACTGCAACACAGATGATGAATAAGAACAAAACCGATCATATTGACGGTATGAACGGAGTTTATTTCAAAAGAGACTTTTCTCGTCATGTAGCTTCCGAACACACAGGTTATACAAATTCTGATTTAATTAAAAAAGCAATTTCAGACAAAAAATTCAGAACCGAAAGAAAAGATCCTTCGAAAAATTATTTTAATTTTGCAGATAAAGAACTTTCATTTGATAATTCTGCAAATAAAGTGAATTTTACCTTTTCAAATTACGCCTCATATCAATACACCTACAACTCAGAAAGTAAAACTTATAGAGGCAAATATGGATCAAAAGAATTAAAATCTTTTGAGGGAAAACCTTTTCAAGTCAAGAATCTAATTCTTTTATATTTCCCCTCATACAAAGTTATAAATAAATCAGGATCCATTGACATGGACTTGTCCGGTGGAACAGGATATATTTTCACAAACGGAACTTATAAAAAAATAACATGGGAAAAAGGTAACGACAACAAATCAAATTTTGTTTTCAAAGATGAAAATGGAAATACAGTTCAAATAAATAAAGGTAAATCCTATATTGCGCTCATTCCTGCAGAAAAATCATCCCTCACCAAAATAGCATAAAATGGATTTATATAATCTCGAACATATAAAAGCTTTATTAAAACGACATAAGTTTAATTTAAGTAAATCTCTCGGTCAAAATTTTATTTTGAGCCGAGAGGTTTGTGATAAGATGACAAAATCAATTGATGAATCTTATGGCGTAATTGAAATCGGTCCGGGTATCGGCAGTTTAACTACTGTGCTTGCTGAAAAAGCATCAAAAGTTGTTTGTGTTGAAATAGATAAAACCTTAAAACCGATTTTGGAGGAAACTCTTTTTGATTTTGACAATGTAGACATTATTTTTGACGATGTTCTAAAGACAGATATAGGCAAAATAACAGAAGAAAAGTTTAAAGGACTAAAGGTTTGTGTTATAGCAAATCTGCCTTATTATATTACAACAGATATTCTGATGTATTTTATTGAAAATGAATTTCCTATTGATAAAATGGTCGTGCTTGTTCAAAAGGAAGCCGGTATTCGTCTGACGGCCAATCTTGGAGAAAAAGATTCAGGTGCAATAAGCGGTGCAATAAATTATTACACCATTCCTAATTTTGAATTTGTCGTTCCGGCAAATCTTTTTTACCCTATCCCAAAAGTAGACAGTGCAGTGATTTCATTTACAATGAAAAAAACTTTGGACTATGATATAAAAGACAGAAAATTGTTTTTTAAAATAATAAAAGCAGCCTATCAATACAGGCGCAAGACTGCCATAAACTCTATTAGTATGGGTATGAATATCCCTAAGAAAAAAATTATCGAGGTCTTTAACGACCTCGACTTAAATCAAAATTTGCGAGCGGAAAATCTTGATTTTAATGATTTTTCAAAAATCTCAAACAAATTACATATACTTTAAGAAAATCAAAACTGAGCCTGCAATTGCGCCCAAGAAACAAAGTATAGCAAATAAAATTGCAAGTTTTTGCCCGATTCCGGACTTGTTCCGGGATTTTTCTTTCTTATCTCTTTTTCTTGCTTTTTTAGCCGCTTTTTTATTTGCTTTTTCTTCTTTACGATTTTTTCTTGATCTTTTTTTCGATTTTTTTTCACCGTTATCCGATGATTCGTTATCCATTTGAAGGTCAGCGATGCTTTTATTGTCACCTTTTCTCAAACCAACAATAGCTTTTATAGCAAGTTCAAAAAGATTGTTTACAGCATTTTCGATAAACATCGGCAAAGGAATCTGCGCCGTTGCATCGATTCGATCAGTCCAATATTTTTCACCGTTATATGCGGCAATCAGAATATAATAATTTTTTTGACCGTCTTGACTATATGCATAAACATTAGTTATCGCAAGACCGATGTCTGCCGAAGAAGCCTTATGTGCTCCGTAAGCAAGTTGTTTGCAATATTCAACATTATCATCAAATTCATTTTTTACAAGATAATCCGAATAAATAACAATGTCTTTAAGTTGTTGATTTGCGTTTGTCTTTTTTCTTATAAAGTCAACTGTATTTGTATCAGCAAGTGAAATAGTTTTCAAATCTGTTCGACAAAGTTGAATAAGCAATTGTTCAGGATCCACATCTTCCGGAATAGCGTCGTTTTCTTCCTGTTCGATTGTCGGTTCTTCTTCGGTCGAATCTTCGTTTATCGGTTGATCTGTCAGGTCTTGTGTTTCTTCCTCATCAGGCAAACTCTCTTCTTCGTTTTGAATAACTGTTTCCTCTGACTCCATCTGTCTTTCAAGTTCATCAATTTTCTTTTGCGCAATCATTTGTTTTAAGTCCGGCAAAACATACATATCCAAACTCGTGCTTATGCTTTCTTCATCCAAAGGCATAATGATTATTGTCTGTGACGATGATTTCATCATATAAGCAGAAAAAAGACCGTCCGGAGAATCTAATACTTGAGCTCCTACCGGAAAAGTTGCGTGTCTCTTTATATCCTTATTGTCCATCTCAGGATAATTTTGCTTTATAAGCTTCGAAAGATTTTTATTTTCCTTTGATTTAAACTTAAAAATTTTATCTAAAAACGGTTTAAACTTGAGATAAACAGGTTTTTCCGTAAAAAGCAATATCGTATCGTAATCATTGAAGCTCGTAGCGAGTGCATTTACAAAGTCCTTTTCTTTATAGTAATTATCAAAATTCACATATGAGTCCAATGTTTTGCTGATTTTTTCCGAGATATTTGTTTCCACCTCAGCAAGTTCAGGTGTCATATCGATTATTAGACTAAGCAGTTTGACTTTCATTTATTAACTCCTTTTAAGAAATTGGATTCCATTGTTTGCTGCTGACAAACGGATTGCTCGTTCCTTTTTTAGAATACCAAGCCTGTGGCATACGTGGATTATTGTTTACTTTAATTTTGGATGTATCAATATCGGTTTTCTCTCCGGGACGAAGTTCTCTTCCTACAACGACCAAACGAGCGTCATTAAATTCATAAGTACAGGTAGAAAGTGTTATCAGTTTGTCGTTTTCGTTTACATCCACTCCCGTATCATATAGTCTTCTCTGTTTCAGCTCATTTAAATATTCCGATTTCTTTTCGGGTTTTGCAAGATTCGGGAAGAAATAGTTAAAGATATATCCGTTTAAGTCTCCGTTTCTACCACCGTTAGTTATAAATACAGCAAAGACTTTATACTGATGCAGTCCATATATGGTGTCAAAATTTATGATAGGTATTTCTGAAAAGCGCTCAACATCTTTGTAGGCTTTAAGGTTTGTAAACATTTGAGTGCCTGTCCTCTGTCCGTGGGCGTATATAACATTGTTAAAATCATAATTGAATCCGGCAATTTCAGTCTTTGTTCCCTTTTTGGGAAAACTGTTGTGACTGCTTAAGAAAGCGTTGCCATAGGGATTTTTTGCTTTTTTGAAGTCATGATGAAGATAAAATTCGTCATCTTTGCCATGAACAACCGGTAAGTTTATATCTATCCCCTTAATTGAAACAAAACCGACAAAATCCTGATTTTGCGCATATAATTCTGCATATTTTACATTCATTGCAGGAGGAAAATTGATGTTCGGATATTTGGCTTTTATTTTTGCCCACTCTGCATTATTGTTAACTGAGGCCGTAATACTCGCATTCGACCTTTTGTTAGCCCAACCTTGATATACTTTAAACCCTATAAAACCAAGACTTGCAAGCAAGCCTATTGTTGAAATTATTATAACAGCAATACGAAAAGCTTCACCAAAAGATCTGTTTTTTGGTGTTTTATATGCCTCGTCTTTTAAAGCTTGTTGTAAGCTATCTGATAAAGCTTTATCTTTTTCGGCTTGTTTCATTGCTTTTTTTTCAGCTTTTGTTTTCTTCGGTTTTTTTTCTTTCTTTTTATTCTTTTTCTCGATTACATCTTCAACATTTGTATCTTTCTCAACGTCTGTTTTAAGATCTTCATTTTTAGTTTCATTTATTGTTTCTTTTGGGATGTCTCTCTTAAATCTATCTAAAATTGAAGGAGAAAAAGATTTTCCAAAATCAGAAAGCACCTTTGTGTTTTCTTCCTTAACCTCCGATTCAACGGATTCGGACTTTTCCGTATTCTCCTCAAGTATAGGTGCATCATCCATAAAGGACCAATATTGCCTTTGACTTGCTTTATTGTCTTTTAGATAAGAGTTTTTCTCAGTATTTTTTTCAGATGAAACTTCATTTTCTTTTTGTTCGACTTGTTGTTTTTCTGTTGATTTGTCTTCGGTTTTATCACCCATAGATTCAAAAATATCATCCATAAATGATGAAAAATCACTGTTTAACGGTTCAGGTTTAGAATAAGAAAATGCCATATACATCACCTCTTTTACTTAGGGCATAATAATAACATAAATTGAACGGTTTGTATATCAGAGTTGAGACTTGTTTATATTGATTTTTCCAAACAAAACATTAAAAATTCAATAGCTTTTTCAGCAAAGATTTTCTTGTTTTTAAGTCTTTCATTTAATCCGGTTGTTATTTTTTTTGTATAGATTTTTCCGCTGATACAAACAGCAAAATAGCAAGTTCCCGCTTCTGTGTCAATATCGTCGAAAGGACCTGCCACTCCACTGGTTGCAAGAGACACATCGGCATTTGAATAATCGCGGATACCTTCAGCCATGGAACTTACTGTCTCAAAATTATAAGGGCCGTTTTCATTCAAAAACTTTTCGGAAACTTCAAGTAGTTTTTCTTTCATTGAAAGTGAATATGTTACTGCTCCGAAAACAAAAACATCGGATGCTCCGGGTATATCAGTTATTAAATTACTTATGAGTCCGCCGGTGCATGATTCGGCGACAGCCAATGTAAGATTTTTCTTTTTCAAAACCTCTATTATGTTCAAAGAGTTTCCTTTCTTGTCTTTTTCTATTCTATATTTCATCAAATCATCCTTTTTATATATTTACTTTATTATAAGATCGGAAGAGCACACGTCTGA
>CABTZO010000048.1 GCA_902489335.1 uncultured Oscillospiraceae bacterium
AAAATAATTAAAAAAAAAAAATATGCCTGGGGGCGATGGGTAATCGCCCGCTACGGTGGTGGTGGGTAGCCCCGATTATCGGTACCTGATGCCGCACCCCACCCGGTAGCCCGGGATTATTAATCCCGGGTGTCTCGGTTATATGTATATACAATAATTTAATAAGTAATCTTTGATTCGGGCGATTGATAATCGCCCGCTACGGTGGGGCGTGATCATCTAAAGTCTAAAATCTAATAAATAAACATCGCATCGCCGAATGAAAAAAATCTGTATTTTTCTTCGACGGCTTTTTTATATGTATTCATTGTCGTTTCATATCCGGCAAAGCTTGATATAAGCATAATAAGTGTGCTTTCGGGAAGATGAAAATTTGTTATCAAATCGTCTATTGTCGTAACTTTTTTTGGCGGATAAATAAAAATTGAACTGTCTGAATCGTCTGCCCTAATATCTCCAAACTTGTCATAAATCGTTTCCAAAGTCCTGACAACAGTTGTTCCCACTGCAACAACTTTTCCGCCGTTTTGCTTGGTCTCATTTATTATTTTTGCCTGCTCTTCACCCAGTGAATAATGTTCGGAGTGCATTTTATGATTTTCTATATTTTCAGACTTAACCGGTCTGAAGGTTCCGAGTCCTACATCTAAAGTCAGAAAAACTTCTTTTACTCCCTTATCCTTTATTTTTTCGAGAAGCTCTTTTGTAAAATGAAGGCCCGCAGTAGGCGCGGCAGATGAAGTAGCCTTGTCGGAATAGACAGTCTGATAATCTTCGGTATCTTTTAGTTTTTCTTTGATATAAGGTGGCAAAGGCATTTGACCGACTTCATACAATGCGTCATAAAAATTTCCGCTTTTGACATGAAATTTAACAGTTCTGAGTCCGTCATCCGTAATATCCAGAACTTCACAACTCAATCTTTCGCTGAATTCAAAGATATTTGACACTTTTGCTCTCTTACCGGGTTTACAAAGACATTCCCAAACATCAAGTTCTCTTTGTTTTGCGAGCAAAAATTCAACCCTTGCTCCCGTGTCTTTTTGTCCGTATATTCTTGCCGGTAAAACTCTTGTATCATTCATAACAAGACAGTCTCCGGGATTTAGAAAATCGATAATATCATAAAACTTTTTATGTGAAATTTTTCCCGTATTTTTATCAAGACAGAGAAGTCTTGCCTTATCTCTTTCTTGTGTCGGATGTTGAGCGATAAGTTCTTCGGGCAAATCGTAGTAAAAGTCACTTGTTTTCATCTGTTTTCCTTTCATGTTTTTAATTGACAGCATAACCCTAATATGTTAATTTATCATTGTTATAAATTCAAGTCCTATAAGGCATTCGGAGGTCTTTATGAAAAAATATAATGTAGGTATTATCGGTGCGACCGGAATGGTAGGTCAGAGATTTGTAAACTTGTTGTCAAATCACCCGAATTTTACAATAAAATTGCTTGCGGCAAGTTCAAACAGTGCAGGTAAGACCTATGCAGAAGCAGTAAAAGACCGTTGGTTAATTGATGAAGAAATGCCACAAAGCGTCAAAGATATGAATGTTTACGACGCTGAAAAAGATAAAAAATTCATAGCAGAAAATGTTGATTTTGTTTTCTGCGCGACATCACTTTCAAAAGAAGAAACAAAAATTTTGGAAGAAAGTTATGCAAAACTTGAATGCCCCGTAGTATCAAACAACTCTGCTCACCGTCATACAAAAGATGTTCCGATGATTATCCCGGAAATCAATCCTGAACATGCAGAAATCATTATATCACAAAGAAAAAGACTGGGTACTAAAAGAGGATTTGTTGCGGTTAAATCAAATTGTTCTCTTCAAAGCTATGTTCCCGCTATTGCTCCCCTGCTTGATTTGGGCGTTAAAGATGTGGTTGTTTGCACTTATCAGGCAATTTCCGGAGCGGGAAAAACTTTCAAGACAATGCCTGAAATTTTAGACAATGTCATTCCGTTTATATCCGGAGAAGAAGAAAAAAGTGAAATCGAACCACTTAAAATTTTCGGAAAAATCGTGGGCGATGAAATTGTTCCCGGCAATATGCCAAACTTTACATCACAGTGCATCAGAGTTCCCGTATCAGACGGACATACGGCTGCCGTTTTTCTTACCCTTGACAAAAAGGTTTCAAAAGATGAAATCTTAGATCGTTGGGCAAATTATAAAAATCCCATTGCAGATTTAAATCTGCCTTCCGCTCCCAAACAATTTTTACATTATTTCAAAGAGGATAATCTTCCTCAGCCAAAACTTCAAAGAGAACTTGAAAACGGAATGGCTATCTCACTCGGAAGACTAAGAGAAGATACAATTTTTGATTATAAGTTTATCGGACTTTCACACAATACTAAAAGAGGCGCAGCAGGCGGAGCAGTCTTACTTGCAGAGCTCTTGTGTGAAAAAGGTTATATTTAGGAGTAATTATGAAAAACACAATCTTCACAGGTTCGGGTGTTGCGATTGTTACACCGTTTAACGAAGACAACACAATAAATTTTGATAAATTTGAAGAATTAATTGAATTTCAAATAAAGAGCGGAACAGATGCTATTATAGTCTGCGGAACAACGGGAGAAAGTGCTGCTTTGAGTCATGAAGAGCATTCTTCGGTTATTGAATTTGCAACAAAAAAAATTGCAGGTCGTGTTCCGGTCATCGCAGGCACTGGAAGCAACGATACAAGATATTGCTTAAAGCTATGTAAGGAAGCAGAAAGTCATAAAGTTGATGCCTTTTTGATGGTTACCCCCTATTACAATAAAACATCTCAAGACGGTCTTTTTGAACATTATAAATATATTTCGGACAACACAAATACACCTATGATTATCTACAATGTTCCGGGAAGAACGGGACTCAACGTCAAACCCGAAACTTATTATAGACTCTCAAAACTTGAAAATGTAGTTGCAATAAAAGAAGCAAACGGAGATATAGCGGCTCTTGCAAAGACAATTTCTCTCTGTGAAGATAATTTAGATTATTACAGCGGAAACGATGATCAAATAGTGCCATTTTTATCTCTGGGTGCAAAAGGCGTAATTTCTGTTATGGCAAATGTAATTCCAAAGCAGACTCATAAAATTGTATCCGATTATCTTTGCGGTGATACAGAATCTGCAAGAAAAGCTCAATTAAAATATACAAAGCTCATAAACACTTTATTTATGGATGTAAATCCCATTGTTGTAAAGAGCATTTTAAATTATGCGGGCGTAAATGTAGGTCATCTGCGCCTTCCGCTCATCGTCCCTTCTAAAGAGCAGAAAGAAATCATTTTGAAAGTAATGGAAGAATATAATTTAACGGAGATATTATGAAAATAATTTTATGTGGCTCAAACGGTAAAATGGGTAATGTTGTTTGCCAAATTGTAGACGATTCAGAAAAAAACGAGATAGTCGCAAAGGTCGATGTCAATACAAAATTCGATGAAACCACAAACTCCGCAGACGTTATAATCGATTTTTCAAATCCTTCTTCACTTTCCGATTTACTTGATTATGCAAAGAAAAATACCTTGCCCGTAGTGCTTGCAACTACCGGATATACTAAAGAGCAGGACAAAGAAATCATTGAAGCCGCAAAACAAATACCGATTTTCAAATCGGCGAATATGTCGATCGGAGTAAACCTTATTATCAATCTTGCAAGAAAAGCCACTAAAATTTTAAAAGACGATTTTGATATTGAAATAGTCGAAGCACACCACAATCAGAAATTAGATGCTCCGTCCGGAACCGCAATTTTAATTGCAGACAATATCAATGACGAGCTTTCCGAAAAGATGAACTATGAGTATGACAGACACGACAAATATCAAAAAAGAGATAAAAATGAAATCGGCATACATTCAGTGCGAGGAGGAACAATTGTCGGTGAACATGAAGTGATTTTTGCCGGTCCTGATGAAATTGTTAAAATCGGTCATTCGGCAAGATCAAGAGAAATTTTTGCAAACGGAGCAATAAAAGCCGCAGAGTTTTTGCTTGATAAGAAAAACGGACTCTATGATATGACAAATCTTTTGGAGGTATAAAATGTTTAATATAGAATCAAAGAAAAATATTTCAATGGTATCTTTGACTTATTCAATTTCAGACAGTGCAAAGGCAATATCTGCACTCGCTCTGCTAAGTAAAAAAGCGATAAATATCGATATGATTTCGATGTCACCCACAGGCGCAGGTAAAGTAAGTTTAGCCTTTTCATTTGATGACGCAGATTTTTCGGATTTAATGATTGTTTTGAGTGAATTTAGAAAAGACAATTTTGATCTTAAAATTTCTGTTCGAAACGACAATGTAAAGATTTTAATTTCCGATGATGAAATGAAAAATCAAAGCGGTGTTGCCGAAAAAGTTCTAAGTGCGCTTATCAAAGAGGGAATTGAAATTATTATGGTAACCACAGCAGAAACCGAAATTTCTCTTTTGATTAATGCAGAGGATTTAGAAAGAGCAACACAGATAATAAAAAATAACGATTAAGCAATAATTGAATTTAGACGACAGATATTCGTATCTGTCGTTTTCTTATTTCTATGATATAAATTTTTGATTTATCTATTCAAAATTTGTTATTTAACAACATAATAAAAAAATTTAATCAAAAAAATAGGCATCGGGCGATTGATAATCGCCCGCTACGGAGGGGTGAATAGCTCAGATTATTTGTATCTGATGTCGTTCCTCCGGTAGCCCGAGATTAGGTAATAGTTACCATCCCTCGGTAGCCCGGGATTATTAATCCCGGGTGCTAATTTAGAAACCCTTTCCCGGTAGCGCAGGATTATCAATCCTGCGTTCATAATTTTATATATAAAATAAAAAAATCTAATCTAAAAATCAGATTCGGGCGATTGATAATCACCCGCTACGCCGATGCGGTGTACCAATTCCACAGTCTAAAAAAAATGGTGCTTTCGCACCATTTTTTCATTTATATACTAAAAATCCATTTCTCTTATGTTCGCTTCTTTTATGATATTTCTCAATTATTTGTCTGTCTTTTTCCGGGATATCTTCTCCCCTTAAATATTTGTCAATTGAATAATATGTTACTCCCATTTCCTTTTCGTCTGTCTGCCCTTCAAAAAGTCCGGCAGACGGCGCTTTTTCTATTATATGTGACGGAGCACCAAAGTATCTTAAAAAATCATATATTTCTTCAACGCATAAATCGGCAATCGGATTTACATCAAAAGCTCCGTCTCCCCATTTTGTGAAATATCCCATATATCTCTCACATTTATTTCCCGTTCCGACAACAAGTCTGTTTTCAGCTGCTCCGATGGCATATAGAGTTGTCATTCTAAGTCGTGGATTGATATTTGTCAGAGCCGGATCATTTAATTTTGTTACTTTTTCCAAATCTGAAACAAGAGCCTTTTTTGTTTGAGTTAAGTCAACAGTCCTCATTTTTATATCAAATTTTTTTCCTAGTTCCAAAGCATCACTTTTGTCGGTTGTGTAATTTTGCTTGGATTCACAGGGCATAATTATTCCTATTGTATTCTCGCAGGCTCTTTTACATAAAATGCCAACCAGAGCGCAGTCTTTGCCACCGCTGTTACCAAAAATGAAACCGTCAGAATGTGCATCTTTCAAGACTTTTCTCAAAAATTCAACTCTCTTTTTTTCTTCTTCTTTCCAATTTCTCATATTCAATCCTCTTTATAATTTTGCCATACTGCAAAGTTTATATTTTTATTTTGTGAGACAAACTTTTTTTCATACTCGGTCGGTATATTTTCTTCAATATATTCACTTTTGTATAAATCTTTACAATTAACTTTGTTTATAAATCCAAATTCTTCAAAATTCTCATTAGAAAATTCAAAGAAATCATCATTGTCCGTCTTTTGAAAAATAGAGCCTTCAGGCTTTAAGATTTCATGATAAATTTCAAGAAATTTTGGACTTGTAAGTCTTCTGTTTGCATAAGATTTTTTTGGATACGGGCAGGAAAAATTCAAATAAATTCTGTCAATGGAGTTTCCGTCAATGAATCTCAAAAGATATTCAGCACCGGTCAAAAGAAATAGAATATTTTCGCAACCGTTTTCCTTTGCAATTTCGGCAGCCTTTACAATGACATTTTTTTCCTGTTCAACAGCAATTATCTGAACATTTTCATATCTTTTTGCAAGTTCTGTGGTGAACCTTCCCATTCCGCAGCCGATTTCAAGATAAACATCGGAAGCTTTCGTCTGCTCCAAGATTTCGCTTCCGATTAATTTTCTGTGATCAGGCTCGGTTATTTTAGGTATATATATAAGGTCCGAAACTTTTTCAAGCCTTGGCAATAGATTTTTCTTGTTTCTTATTCTCAATTTAATAATCCCTCGAAGCAAGTCTTTGAGCAAATTCAATTAAAAAGTCTGCTTTGTTTCCGAAAATTTTAAGTGATTCAATTGCAGTTTCAGTCAATTGGTTGACAAGTTCAATTGATTTTTCAAAGCCGATAAGAGAAGGAAATGTTGTTTTATTTTTCATCTTATCCAGGCCTATATTTTTACCTAAAATATCTTCGTTTGATTTCACATCTAAAATATCGTCTATAATCTGAAAAGCAAGTCCAATATTCTCCGTATATTTTCTGATTGCATCTGTTTTTTTTCTTGAAGCTTTGGCAACTATACAGGCAAGTTCTCCTGCGGCAACAAATAATATTCCCGTTTTCATCTTATAAATATTCTGTAGAGTTTCTATATCAATTTCAGCGTTTTCATTCATAAGATCCAAAGCTTGACCACCGACTAATCCTTCAACGCCAATTGTTTCACTGAGAGATTCATAGCACTTCATCTTGTCTGATGAAGAAATTTTTCTGTTTGCAAATATTGCATCAAAAGCAAGACCACCCAAAGCATCGGAAATTAATATTGCGTTTGCTTCGCCAAATTTTTTGTGAGTAGTGGGTTTTCCTCTTCTCAAAGAAGCATTATCCATACAGGGCAAATCATCTTGAATCAGAGAATTTACATGGGTAAGTTCAATAGCACAAGCTACAGGTAAGACTTTGTCTAATTTTTTATTAAAGATTTTGCAAGCTTTAAAAATTTCAATACATAAAATTGACCTTACTCGTTTACCACCATTGAAAACACTATATTTTATTCCCTGCTCAATCACAGAATTTCCGGGCATTAAATCTTCGATTATTTTACCAAGTTCTCCTTCAATAAGGGTCTTGTTAATATCTATCCAAGCTTCATAGTTGCTATTTCTGAATTCTTGCATAAGCTCTCCAAACAAATTTTGATATATGATAACACATATAAATATATTTTAAAATATTAAAACGATAAAGAAATCATAACCACCGGCTTAGCCGGTGGTTTGTTTTGCTCCTATTTAAATATATTTAAAATATTAAAA
>CABTZO010000049.1 GCA_902489335.1 uncultured Oscillospiraceae bacterium
ATTTGAATGAATCTTCTGTAGCAATCCCAAGCCCAACGTGGATTGTTTGACTTTTTAGCCATTGTCAAAACAACATCTTCGTTGAGTCCCAAGTTTAAAATTGTGTCCATCATTCCGGGCATGGAAGCTCTTGCACCTGAACGAACGGAAACGAGAAGTGGATTTTCTTTGTCTCCAAATTTCTTCTGAGCTATTTCTTCAAGTTTTTTGAGGTTTTCTAAGATTTCTTTTTCAATTTCGGAATTTATCTTTCCTCCATCCTCATAATACTGTGTGCAAGCTTCGGTCGAAACTGTAAAACCTTGAGGTACAGGCAAGCCAAGATTTGTCATTTCAGCAAGATTGGCACCTTTTCCTCCAAGAAGCTCACGCATGTCTGCATTGCCCTCTGAAAAGAGGTAAACGAACTTTTTGCTCATATTGTTCTCCTTTATTAGAATTTTATTAATTTACATAACCTATTAAATTATAACATATATTATCAGGTTTAAGTATTCGTTTATTTTCACAAGGTTTTTATGAATATCGAAATTTTTATTCACAATTTACACAAAAACAGATAACAATTAAAAATAATCAAAAAAAAGGATATGCAAAATGCATATCCTTAATGTTACATTTTTTCTTTAACTTTTGCTGCCTTACCTACTCTGTCTCTCAAGTAGTAAAGCTTATTTCTGCGAACTTTACCATGTCGTAAAACATCAATTTTTTCAACGTTTGGCGAATGGATTGGGAAAATCTTTTCAACTCCGATTCCATAAGAAAGTCTTCTTACAGTAATAGTTCTTGAAATACCCTTGCCCTTAATAGCAATAACGGTTCCTTCAAAAACCTGAATTCTCTCTCTTTCACCCTCGCGGATTTTAGCATGAACCTTTACGACATCACCGGGCTTTACAACCGGTGCATCTTCTTTGATAAGTTCGTTTGTTACAAGTTCTAATTTTTTCATTTTATTCCTCTTTTCTTCAGAACGTTCATACACACAAGGTCAGAGGATCGTTCAGCTTTATTATCAAACCCCAAGAAAGCAGGATTTTGCTTCCCGGAAAACTTTGCTTGCGAATTATATCATAAGAATATGACAAATGCAAATTTTTTACTCACAAACACAAATCATATCTTTTACATCTGTTATTTGAGCATTTACTATCTGATTATTTTCCATTTTATCATCTAAAATTTTTACCGGTATGTAATTTTTGGTATATCCGAACATATAACCGTCTATTTTCTGTTCGGTCAGAACGCTTAAGGTCTTGCCTATTTGATTTTTAAGAAAAGCTTCTCTAATTTTTTCCGATACAGAAATCAGTTCTTTTACTCTCTGCTTTTTTATTTGAGGATCCACCTGTTTCATAAGTGCAGCTTTAGTGCCTCGTCTAATAGAATAAGGAAAAACATGGACTTTTTCAAATTTAATATCCTTTACAAAATCTAATGTTTTTTCAAAATCTTCCTTTTCTTCACCCGGAAATCCGATAATGATATCTGTTGTAATTGTAGCATCATCAAATAAATTCCGAATAGTATTTATTTTAGATTTATATTCCTCTGTTGTATAGTGGCGATTCATATTTTTCAAAATTTTATCCGATCCGGACTGAACCGAAAGATGAAATTGAGGACAAAATTTTTCTATTTTACTCAAATTTTCTAAAAATTCATCTGTGATGTTGTCGTATTCGAGTGAACCGAGTCTTATTCTTTCAATGTTTTCCTTTTTGTCGGCATATTCTATTACTTCAAGCAAACTTTTACAGTTGTCAGAGTAATATCGTGAAAGATTTATTCCGACAAGAACAAGCTCTTTATATTGTAGCTTATCAATTTTATCAATCTTTTCAAAGACTTTATCAAGTTGCATTGATCTTTCCCTGCCCCTAGCATACGGAATAATGCAATATGAGCAAAAGCTGTTACAACCGTCTTGTATTTTAAGTTTGGCTCTCGTCTTTTCACTTTTAATATCAAGGTCAGCAGTTGAAAACTCTTCTTTTTTCTGATGTTTTTTGACTATATTTTTATTTTTATTTTCATTGTTTATTATTTTGGCAAGATCAAATAAATTGTTGTTCCCGATGACAAAATCACAGGGCAAGACTTCAATTTCTTCATCGCTTAAAACCTGTGGCATGCAACCGGACAAAATTATTTTTGCCCTTGGATTTACTTTTTTAAAATGCCCCAACATCTTCCTGCTCTTAGAATCACTTTTTGAAGTTACAGTGCAGGAATTTACGATTATATAATCAGCTTTTTTAAAATCTTTTGTTTGAATTAAGCCTAAACTTGAAAGAAATGCAGAAATTTTAGCGGCATCATAAGAATTGACCTTACAACCTAAATTATATATATAAAATGTCATATTACTGTTACGCTCTCTTTATAATAAGTATTGCAGGGGCGCAATCTCGGTGTAAAAATATTATAGAGATTATCGCCTTTTGCATTTATTTCAAAAATTCGCCTTGAATATGAGGGCAAAGTTTTTATATCCGATGTTTTCATTATTATCGGAAGTTTGCACGTTGATTGAACCGATTTTAATATCTCTCTGCCCTTTTCATTGTGTCCCAAAGCCCTAATATATGAAGGCATTTGAAAGGCATCTTCCTTATTTATTTGAAGACAGGCACAGACCAAAGCTCTTTTTATTCTCGAATGAGTGAAAATATTCGAACTTGATTTTTTTATGACTTCGTCAAAATTTTCTGAATTTTCTATCGCCTGCATTATGCGATTTTCAAGACCTCCAACAACATCGGGTGCATTTTTAATTGAATTAATATCAAGATTTCTTAGAATTGCCATATATGATCTGTCGGATACGCTGACACTTACCGGAGCATTTCCCTCTTCAATTGCTTTTTTTATTTCTTCATTAGCAAAATCCGGCAAATAATTTTCAAAATTTTCCCCGTTTAACATGAGTTGTCTTATTTTTTTTGCCGAAAGTAAATCTTCATTTCTGCATACAAAAAATGGTTTTAGAGAAGAAGAAAATTTATCTAAAGCACTCAAGTATTCTATTGCCAAAATATTATTTCCCTTATTGAAAATTTCGGGATTTGAGATTCCGAGTTCTTCTTTTACAACATTTTCATAGGCAACAGGATAACTTATGTTGTTTTTCAATTTTTCGTCAATCAGTTCTTTTGCGAGATCAGTATTGCCAAAATGAGCGACTTTTTTTAATAGGTCCGTCTGTTCTGTCTGAACACCAAAAGCAAGAGAATCAACTATGTTTAATGAATCCAAAATAAAAACTCCGCGAGAAGCAAATTTTTCCGCAGAGAGTGCCGAAAAAGGAAGCGGAAGTTCCAAAACTAAATCAACGCCGGATTCAAGCGCCAACTTTGTTTTGAGTCGTCTGTCAATAACGGAAAACTCTCCGCGTTGAACGATGTTCCCCGAAATAACTGCTATTACACCGTCAAAGTTTTCCTTTACCTCATCTATTAAAACTTTATGTCCTAAATGAAACGGATTAAATTCTGCGATTATCCCACAAAGTTTCATGATTTTCCTCTCTTGTTTGAAAACACCTATTTTGTTATAATAAATTCATTATTGCGAGTTGAAATTTTATCATAATAGGGTATGTTTTTCAATTTATTCAAAGTTAATTGAGCGTTGTAACTCGCAAATAAAAGCGCGAAAAACATATTTGTATGAAAAATCGGAGGCATTATGAATATACTTGTAATTAACGCCGGAAGTTCCTCTATGAAATATCAAGTGATTAACGTTGAAAAAGAGCTTGTTTTGGCTAAAGGAAATTATGAAGGCATTGGTTTTTCCGAAGATTTACCGGATCACACAACCGCGTTTCACCTTATGAAAGAAAAACTGACAAACGGTGCAGAAAAAGTTTTGGATATTGACGATATAAGCGCCATAGGACACAGAGTTGTTCAGGGCGGATCAATTTTTGACAAGCCGGTTGTAATTGACGAAAAAGTTATGGAAGAAATAGACAAGCTTGCTATTTTAGCACCGCTACACAACAAAGCACACCTGGAAGCAATTAAAGCTTGTTTTGAAGTTTTTGGAGACAAAATACCACAAGTTGCCGTATTTGATAACGCATTTTTTAAAGATTTACCGGAAAAAGCTTATCTCTACGGTCTTCCCTATGAATATTATGAAAAATATAAGATCAGGAAATACGGATTTCACGGAACTTCTCACAAATATGTCTACAACGAATATCTAAAAATCAAAGGAGAAGGTTCTGAGAAATTAAAGGTTGTTACCTGTCATCTAGGTAACGGCTCATCTATTTCAGCAATTGAAAATCACAGAGCAGTAGATACAACGATGGGACTGACTCCCCTCGAAGGGCTGATAATGGGAACGAGAAGCGGTTCAGTTGATCCTGCGGCCGTTCTTATTTTGCAGGAGCTTGAAAATCTTTCGCCTCAAGAAATGATGAATGTACTAAACAAAAAATCAGGTCTGAGATCCATTTCAGGAATTTCATATGATATGAGACAGCTAAGAAAAGCAACCTTAGAGGGCAATAAAAGAGCCCAGACCGCAATCGATATGCTTGCATATCAAGTTGCAAAGTACATAGGCTCTTATGCCGTTGCCATGGGTGGACTGGACGCAATTGTTTTCACGGGCGGTATCGGTGAACACTCATTCTTCGTGCGCAGTGCGATTATGGATTATTTGAAACCTTTCGGTCTCACATATGATAAAGAGAAAAACGATAATGCATATGAAATCAGAGAAAGACTTTCAAACGACGACTCTAAGATCGAAGTTTACGAAATTCCGACAAATGAAGAGTTGGAGATAGCATTGGAAACAAAAGAAGTTATTTGTTCTTAATCTCGAATAAATCTCCGTCGTTTTCAATTCCCGCGTCCGTTTCTTCGAGTGGAACAAAACCCTCAGTGCTCTTTTTATTAAAGAGCACTTTTATTGTGAGTAAAATTATTTTTATATCTGTTAAAAGCGAATAATTTGTTATATAAAATAAATCTAATCTGAGTTTGTCATATGCAGATGTGTTATAGGCGCCATACACCTGTGCATAACCTGTAAGACCCGCTTTCACTCTTAGACGAAATTCAAATTCCGGAAGCATCTTTTTATATTCTTCCATATTGCTGATTCTTTCCGGACGAGGTCCGACAAGACTCATATCGCCCTTTAATATATTGAATAATTGCGGAAGTTCATCGATTCTAAATCTTCTGATAGTTTTGCCTATCGGTGTGATTCTATCATCATTTTCCAGGGCTTTTTTATCTTCAAACCTTTCAGCATCAACTATCATGCTACGAAACTTATATATTGTAAATGTTTTTCCGTTTTTCGTAAATCGTTCCTGTTTATAAAAGACCGGTCCTCCGTCATGAGCTTTAATTAAAATAGCAACAACAATCATTAGCGGAGAAAATATAATAATTGATAAAAAAGAAAATAACACGTCAAAAATTCTTTTGAAAAATCTCTGTTCCAAAGTTAAATCTTGATTTCTATATATAAATAACGGAGTATCAAATAAGTGAATAGGTTGCATATGACGAATTAGGACATCGGAAATTTGTGGCGTGACATATATACGTTTTCCTTCACTGTAACAGTATTTCAGCAAATCATTTCTTTGACTTCCCTGAATATCACAGATTATTACGCCGTCATATTTGGCAATTTTTTCACGGATTGTCTTCGTTCCCTCATTTATATTTACAGCTTCACAAATATCAAATTGATCCGGTCGTTCAACCATTTTCGTTATCAAATTCGTAGCGTTGTGATGAGCGTATATAATCAATAATTTTTTGGGCTTAAAAGATTTTAGATAAAGATAATCACAAGCCAAAGTCCATGCAACTATAATTGCAATATCAACAACAACAAGTTTTAATATAGGCGTAATCGGAGCTAATTTTTTCAAAATCAAAGATATTATCAAATATAAAAATATATTTGCGCCCACGATTCCCAAGGATTGAGAGAAAATTATATCAGAAGTTTTATAGTAACCGATTTCAAAACCGTCATACAGTTTAATAAAAACGATTGCTATTATTCCATAAACTGCGGCGATCAGATAATCGCCCTTTTTATAATAGGGATTATCTGCAAAACTATCCGTCCAAACTAAATAAAAAGCGCTGACAATAAATAAAATCAACATAGTGGATGATATAAAGAGAAGCAATCTTTTTATGTCACTTTTTTGGATAAAATATGTTTTCATTAGTTCTCTCCCATTTTAAAACTGTATCTGCAACCACAATAATTCTGTCTGTAAAGATTATATTTTTTTGAAAATTCTATACTTTTTTTGTATCCGTCTTTCTTTTTAAAATCATAGAAAAAGAACTTTGACTTATCATCAAACTTTCGACCGATTTTTTCGATCAGTTCTGAGTTTTTATGAGGACTTACCGTTAATGTTGTTGAAAAAAAGTTAAAATTCAGTTTGTTCGCAAGTTCCGCCGTCTTTTGAAGTCTTAATTCAAAACAACGAGAGCATCTCTCCCCGCCCTCTTTTTCATTTTCATATCCAAGTGCAATTTGTTCAAAGAGGTAGGAGTCGTAATCTCCGTCAATATACTTTATTTCTTTTCCCTCAGATTTTAATTTTTCTATCAGAGTTATTTGATTATTCTTTCGTTTTTCATATTCATCCAAAGGATAAATATTCGGATTATAAAAAAATACAGTCAAATAAAAATATTTGTATAGAAAATCTATAACCTGTGTGCTACATGGAGCACAACAGCTGTGTAGCAAAAGCGTCGGCTTTTCATTTTTATATTTTTCGATTATTTCATATAAATCTTTTTCGTATGGTTTCATTTTTTTATTGAAAGACTATTAACATTTTGATATAATACAGCGGTATGCGGATGTGGCGGAACTGGCAGACGCGCCAGACTTAGGATCTGGTGGGTAACCGTGCAGGTTCGATTCCTGTCATCCGCACCATTTTTTTAATTAATTTTAATCGGTTAAAACTTTATGTGATCGGCTGCAACGAGAATAAAATCAATCCCGGAGGATTCACCCTCA
>CABTZO010000050.1 GCA_902489335.1 uncultured Oscillospiraceae bacterium
AAATTCACTTTGTAAAACAGAAGTGACAGCAGAAATTATTGCAGCTATCAAAAGAATGATAATCATAGGATCGGCAAACTGCGATAAAAATCTTAAAATCAAAGGTGATTTTTTTTCTTCAACAAGCTTGTTTTTTCCTTTTTCTATCGCACGCAACTTGGCCTGATCAGTAGTCAATCCATTTTCCGAACTATTAACATCGCGAAAAACTTCTGACAAGCTTTCAATATAGTATTTCATATAATCCTCCTGTTTCACAAGGAAACTATTTTCATTTAATATAAATGATGACCTTCGACAGATTAAAAATTCTGCCGAAGGTCTTGCTACCTAATTAAGGCTCGCCGACCAGAAGCTTACGCAACATGATGTTGATCGACGAGTTAAAGCTACTCCCCTTCAATGGAAATATCAATGTACCGTAAAATAAAACTTATTATAAAACTGATAATAACAAATTAATATTTTTAGGTCAAGCATTAAGATCTTATTTATAAAATATCGGGCGACTTCAGTCACCCGATAAAATCATTTATTAATTTTGAGCCTTTTTTACTCTTTTTCTTAAAATAAGAGCAAATGTTGCCATTATTGAAACAAGAGAAATCGGTAAAAGTAAGTCTATAGCTTTTTTCTGTGTCGGCAGGATACCGGTTGGAATTTGATCTTCATAAATAGCGTAAACCGTCATACCCGAATCGATAGGAGTTGTTTTTTCAAACTTTGTTCCGGTTCCGTCAGGTTTCGTGTTCCATTCTTTGAAATACTTTCCTTCAGGTGCCTCAGGAGTCTGTGATACGAATTGTCTGTATTTCAGATTATCGCCGGTTAGAGCCTTGTCGTCGTGATCTGCAAGAACTCCGCCTACCATTCGTCTGTTTTCTTCGGCTCCGTCAGCTGTTTCAAATCCGTTTTGTTTATATGCAGGATTGTTAACAAAGTTACCGTTATTGTCTTTTATCTTACGATAGTTTTTATTTAAAGGAGCAATTCTCGTTATTGAATCAGTTTCAGCCGTTCTGTTTGTATAGGAAGCAGGGGCTGAAGTTCCCGAAGCCGGGATTGTTCCGCCGTTTAAGTCAAACACAACCTTGGCTTGAACCTGTTCAACAACGGTTTCAGAAGGAATAGAGTTAGTGAGTATATCGGTGTTATTAAATCTGACAGGCATATCCTTTTCAAGACTGGGCCAGCCGTTTTGTTCCGGATTTGTAGCAGGCTTTTCAAAGGTAAATTTGTATCCCTGTTTGGTTTTACCGTTAACTACAACGGATTCCGGTGCTTGACCGATGTCTGTTGACTGATCATAAGGTATTTTGACATTCATATCACCGTTTTCGCCGAGAATTTCAGCCAAAGCACCTTCATAGAACGAATGACCTACTATCTTAGTATCATCGGTAAAGATTTCCTGAATATTCGGTTTATATGCGGTTAATAAGGTCCTGGTCTGCGCTATTGTATCACTGTGCGGAATTAATTTCGGTATTGTTTTATTTTGAGTAGATTTAGTAAGTTTTATAAACTGATTTCCTTGAGATATAGTTACGCCGGATTGTGGTATATTAGCTTTATTGTTTTCACTGTCTCCCATGAGTCTGATCTTTGTTCCGGCAGGAATAGTTATGTCATAGGGAACTTGCCATTCGTAGTCTTTAGGTCGTATTACAGGTTGAGGTTTATTAAAATAACTCCAAAAACCTATACCTGTAATCTTATCTCCTACTATAAGCTGAAGTTCACTTGTGTTTTTGCTGATGTCGTCCTTCCATGGTACTTTGTCATCAAAATTGATGTCTACAGTGGAACCTGAAGTAAACTTGAGGGGTTGTGTCGTCGTTGCACTGTATTCTGTAAATCCTCGTGCAGTATTTGCCGTAATAATGCCACTGTAAAACATGATATTATTAAATGTTTGATAATTTAATTTTGTAGAATCTATGTAGTACCTCGTTATTGTGGGACGTCCGGTAAATCCGCTTGCACCACCGTTAATAAATGATTGACTGACATTTGCGGTAGTAGTTGCAGTTTTCGAAGCAGGATCCGCACTTGTTCCGTCAGTTTTAACGAAACCGTCTTTATCATTTTTTCTTGCGACTTGAATATATTTATATTTTCCGTCGGGTGAATTATTGATATAGTCCTTTCCGACTCTGACACAATAGTCACTCTTTGGTGCATCAAAATTATTTTGTGCATATTTGGGATAGGCAGCATCGGATACATCTGCCTGATACACGATTGCAACAACATTATTTTCTTTATTACCGTTTTCGTCAACATAAGTAACCGGTTTTAACATATCGGCAAATGCCGGAGTAAAGACTTGACGATACGCATACGGGTCATTCTTAGAGTCAGTGTTATTTAAACCGCCTTTTGCCATTCTGTGTACAACTTCCATGTATTTGTTTCCCTGCTTGTCGACACCATAGCGAATGTATGCATTTGACGCTCTTATTATCCTTGGACTTGTAATCCATATATCATCTTGAATACCAAATCTCCATTTATCGTCATCTGCACCGGCAGAGCCCACAGACGGTATACGGGCTGAAGTAGTGTACTGAAAATAAGGTACTACACTTTTTTTGAGTTCATAATCATTGCCTTTGTCAATAAGAGTTGTAGTATATACCTTTCTGTCTTGCTCATCTGACATGATTCTCATGTCAATCAAGCCGTCAACACCGTTTCCGTTAGCTTTTAAGTCTGAAAGCGTCTTGCCTTCTTTGAGTACCAAATCTATAGCATGATTACGAGAGCCTATGCCTGCTGTAGAGTTGCCATTGTTTCCCAAATTAACCTCATAGACTCCGGTTGTTCCGACCTGAGCCGGATTAGAAGGCTTAAAATGCGATTTATCCGTAATATCTTTAGAAAAATACCAATCATTTCGTGTTGCAGGTGTAGATCCGGGTAAAATTGCAGTTCTTGGGTTATTCCAGTCTATAAGACTATCGAGAGGATCATAAGCCTTTAAAGTTAAAATAAACCATACAGTAGTACCGGCTGACACGTAATCTCTAAAAGTAAGGCGAACAACTGTTCTTCCGTCAGGATTTACATATGTTCCGCGAAATTCCAAAGATGGGTTTCTTAAAGGTTCACTTGAGAAAGATGTTACTACAAGTTTATTTGATGGTGATAACGGCCAATAGTCCCCGGAGTGCAAAGGTCTGTCCCAATCAGCCTGTTCCACTTCCGCATTTGCCTGATTAAAAGTACCAATTAGTCCTGAGAATATTGGTAAAAGACAAAACAAGGCAGCAACCGCAACAGCTAAAATCGGTTTTCTTAAAGATTTGCTTTTACGCAATGCATGTTTTGGATTATTATTGTTTGAAATGAACATAATGACACCTCTTAGATTAAAGCAATGATTTGATCGCAAGTATAAAATAAAATACTGAAAACAATATCAACGAATAATTAATATAAAATAAAAGTTTTCGAAACTAAATAAACTGTAAATTTTTAACTTAAAAAAATACGATTTATCAAATGTCACAATAATTGCATTTAATATATACTTTGCATATATTATGCCATAAAATGATTATATCGTCAATATTAAAAGCAACGATAATCAATATAATTTCATATTTTAAATTGAAGTTGAATTTGAGAAAATCTCATTGAATAATTTGTGATTATTATAATATAAAATAATGTTTCTAAAAAGCTTTTCATTCTTTTATTATTTGCAAATTTAGGGTGTCTATAACCCAAACTTTTATTTTTTTACAAATTTTGGGTATTGATAATCCAAATAATAGATTTTTTCAATTTAAGCTCTTGATTGATCAAATTTTTGAAAAAGAGAATAGAGCCGGAAATGACAATTCAAAGAAAAGAGAAGAGTTAAAAGTGAATAGTGAAAAGCACCAGAAAGAAACGACAATATTCTTGCGAAAATTGTCGTTTCTTTTTGGTCGGAGTGGCGAGACTTGCAACGCTATCGCGTTTCATAACTTGTGACCTCAAAACTTGCCTTCGGCATAGTTTTGAGATGTCAGTGAGTTCAAGTCTCGTTTTAATAAAATAATAAGAGAGATAAAACTTTTGGTCTTATCTCTCTTTTTGGTCGGAGTGGCGAGACTTGAACTCACGGCCTCTTGACCCCCAGTCAAGCGCGCTACCAGCTGCGCCACACCCCGGACGAATAGTCATTTTACTATAAAATCGTTCCTATTGCAATAGCGGAGCCAAAAACTTTCCCGTATAAGACTTTTTGCATTTTGCAATTTCTTCGGGAGTTCCGGTAACCACAACTTCTCCTCCTCTGTCTCCCCCGTCAGGTCCCAAATCAATTATGTAATCGGCATTTTTGATAACATCTAAATTATGTTCTATAACAACTACTGTGTTTCCGGCGTCAACAAGTTTCTGCAAAACTTTAATCAGCTTTTTAACGTCGTCTATGTGGAGTCCGGTTGTCGGCTCATCTAAAATATATAAAGTATTTCCGGTTGCAACTTTTGAAAGTTCCGTTGCAAGTTTTACCCTCTGTGCTTCTCCGCCCGATAAGGTTGTTGCACTCTGTCCGAGTTTGATATATCCGAGTCCAACCTGCCTTAATGTTTCTAATTTTCGATAAACAGATCTCTGATTTTTGAAAAATTCACAGGCTTCGTCGACACTCATATTCAAAACATCGTCAATATTCTTGCCCTTGTAACGAACTTCCAAGGTTTCTCTGTTATATCTTTTACCGTCACAGACATCACATTTTACATATACATCAGGCAAAAAGTGCATTTCTATTTTTTTTACACCGTCTCCACTGCACTCTTCACATCTTCCGCCCTTCACGTTAAACGAAAATCTTCCTGCGCTATAACCTTTGATTTTCGCAGCCTTGGTGTTTGCGAAAAGATTTCTAATATCTGTAAATACACCCGTATAAGTCGCGGGATTTGAACGCGGAGTTCTGCCTATCGCGTTCTGATTTATCTCTATTACCTTGTCTATATTTTTAAGTCCGTCAATCTTTTTGTGCTTGCCCGGAACAACCTTTGACTGATTTAACACCAAGGTTGATTTATTATATAAAATTTCGTTTACCAAAGTCGATTTTCCGCTTCCTGAGACTCCCGTTACAACGATTAATTCTCCGAGTGGGAAACGGACATCTATATTTTTAAGATTATTTTGACTTGCACCATATATTTTAATTTCTTTTCCGTTTCCGGTTCTTCTCTTTTCTGGAACTTCAATTTTTTTGTTTCCGGAAAGATATTGTCCTGTCAAGGAATTTTTAGATTTTTTTATCTGCTCGACCGTTCCTTTGGCGACAATTTCACCGCCATATTCACCCGCTCCCGGACCTATGTCAACGATATAATCAGAAAACCTCATTGTGTCTTCGTCGTGTTCCACGATAATCAGTGTGTTACCCAAGTCCTTTAGCTTTTCCAAAGTATGAAGCATTTTTTCATTGTCTTTTTGATGAAGGCCGATTGACGGCTCGTCCAAAACATATAAAACGCCCGAAAGAGCAGATCCGATTTGAGTTGCAAGCCTTATTCTCTGCGCTTCTCCACCCGACAAAGTCCCTGCACTTCTTGATAAAGTAAGATATTCAAGTCCGACCGAAATAAGAAAACTAAGTCTGTCTTTAATCTCTTTGAGAACAAGTTCAGAAATTATTTTTTCCTGCTTTGTAAGTTTAAGATTTTTCAAAAATTCAAGTTCATCTCTGACAGTCAGACAGGTAAAATCATATATATTTTTTCCTCCGATTGTAACAGCCAAAACTTCGTCTTTTAATCTTTTGCCTTTACAAGCTTCACAAGTTCTCTCACTCATGAATCTTTCGCAGTCTTTTCTTGCCGCAATGCTGTTTGTCGTCATATGACGCCTTTTGACATTATTTGCTATCCCCTCAAATTTTACATTGAACACACCTTTTGCGTTTCTCGTGTCCTGCTTTATCTTTATTCTTTCTTCGCCTGTTCCGTACATAATTATGTTTTTAATTTTTTCGGGATAGTCACGATAAGGCGTTTTCAGAGAAAATTTGTAGTGACTTGACAAGGCGTCAAGATACATCCTCGCCATTGAACCGAGTTCCATATTTTTCCAACCCGTTGCTCTTATTGCTCCCTCTTCAATAGACAAAGTTCCGTCGGGGACAATTAAATCGGGGTTAACTTCCGTAAAGTTTCCCAAACCCGAACATTTAGGACAAGCACCGATCGGTGCGTTGAACGAAAAGACACGCGGAGTGAGTTCGGCTAAATTTATATCGTGCTCCGGGCAGGAAAAATTTTCTGAAAAAAGCAAGTCTTTGTCTTCGTCTACCAAATAACAGACAACTACTCCATTTGCCAAAGAAAGTGCCGTTTCAATACTGTCTGTAAGTCTTTCACTTATTCCCGATTTTATTACGATTCTGTCGACAACTACATCGACATTATGTTTTATGTTTTTTTCCAATTTTGGCGCTTGCTCGAGTAAAATCATTTCTCCGTCAACTCTTGCCCTCAAAAAACCTTTTTTTATCAAAGATTCAAAGACATTGACAAATTCACCTTTCTTCTTATGTGCAACGGGCGCCAAAATACAGATTTTCATTCCGTTTTCAAGTTTTAAAATTTTATCAGTTATCTCATCAACGGATTGTGCTTTTATCTCTTTACCGCAAACGGGACAATGAGCGATTCCTATTCCGGCATATAAAAGTCTGAGATAGTCGTATATTTCGGTAACGGTGCCGACGGTTGATCTTGGATTTCTTGAAATTGTCCTCTGATCGATTGAAATTGACGGAGACAAACCTTCGATTTTATCGACTTTCGGCTTGTCCATCTGACCTAAAAACTGTCGGACATAGGACGAAAGACTTTCCATATATCTTCTTTTTCCCTCGGCATAAATCGTGTCAAAGGCGAGTGACGATTTTCCTGAGCCAGAAACCCCCGTAAATACAATCATTTTATTCTTTGGAAGTTCCAAATCTATATTTTTTAAATTATTTTC
>CABTZO010000051.1 GCA_902489335.1 uncultured Oscillospiraceae bacterium
CTTTTGTAAATTTGGATGTTGAAAAATTCAAAGGAGATATTTTAAATCAGGCAACATATTACATTCAATCTGTTTCGGACAGAGATTTTAACGCCTTTAACAATGAAAAATCTGAACTGAAAGATAAAATAACATTAAAACAAATTTTATCCGGTGAAAACATCGATACTTCCGATTTAGAGAATGAAATAAATCAAAAATTAAATTCAATAGAAAGTGTAAACGGAAAATATACAAATGTTTTGGCCCCAAACTCGGGATACTTTATCTCACAGTGCGATGGATATGAAAGCGCTTTTGATGTTTCCAAACCAAAAGAATTAGATTTTGATAAAATTAAAAAGGTGCTTTCACAGCCTGTAAACAAGGAACAAACATACGGCAAAATAATATCGGACTTCAATTGGTATGTTTTTTGTGATGTCCCTAAAACAAAAGGCGATCTGATGCAACCCGGCGCTGTTTATCAACTTGATTTTCCTTACACCCAAAAGGATTACGAAAGACCTTCCGTCAAACTTCTTTATAAAGAAAATTATAAGGATAAAATCAGACTGATTTTGGTTGGAAATACGATGAATGAAAATATAGCAAGTCTTCGACATGAAAAGGCGAAAATTATACGATATGAGACTAAGGGACTGAGAATAAACTCACAAGCTCTCAGAACAAATCAAAAACACGAAAAGGGCGTTTATGTCCTAAACGGTGAAGTTTTGGAATTTAAGAAGGTTGATATAATTAAATCAACGGAAAAATATGCAATATCTCGTGAGCATAATGACGATAAAACCTATGTTTCAATATATGACAATGTAGTTTTAGGAGGTAAAAATTTATATGACGGAAAAGTTATCGGATGAATTTCAAGATATAAAAGACAATTTGGAAGAGATTGAAGAAAAAATAAGCATAGCTGCCGAAAAATCCGGCAGAAAAAGAGAAGACATAATTTTACTTGCGGCGACAAAAACTGTTGACACAGACAGAATAAATTATGCAATTTCCTGTGGTGTCAAATACATAGGTGAAAACAGAGTTCAGGAACTGGAAAGTAAAATCGAGAAAATCGACCGAGAAAAAACAAAAATTCATCTTATCGGTCCGCTTCAATCTAATAAAATAAATAAAATACTTCCCATCGCAGATATGATTGAATCGATAGACAGCATTAAACTTGCGGAGAGAATCAGTAACAGATGTTTAACTCTTTCAAAGAAGATGCCTGTTTTACTTGAGGTGAATATCGCAAACGAAGAAAGTAAGTTTGGATTCCCCGCTGAACAATTGACAGATGTTTGTTATGAACTGTCGGAACTGAAAGGAATTTCTATTGAGGGGATAATGACTGTTCCGCCTTTTGACTCTACTCCTTCTGAAAACAGAAAATATCTTTCCCGAATAAATCAAATCTTTGTTGACATACAAGCAAAAAAAATAGATAATGTAAATATGAATATCCTTTCTGCCGGAATGTCCGGAGACTATGAAATGGCAATAGAGGAGGGTTCTAACTTGGTTAGAATAGGTTCCTCGATTTTTGGCAGAAGACAATATTAACGGAGGCTAAATAATGGGTAATTGGGTAGAAAAACTTAAAAATATCACCGGATATGTTGATCCCGAAGAAGAAGAATTTGAAATGGATGAATACGAGCAAGACGAAATAGAACAAGTCAACACATACGATGCCTTTGAAAGAGAACAAAAACCGACTGCACCGTCTAACACCGGAAAAGTCGTTTATAACTCAAATGCTAAGGCAGCTTTACAGGTTATTCTTGCAAAGCCGGAAAAATTTGATGATGTTGCGGGAATAGCCGACAACCTCAACAAAAAAACAACCGTAATTTTGAATTTAGAATCAACCGAACGAAATGTCAGCCGTCGTATCATTGATTTTCTCAGTGGTGCTGCTTATGCAAACGGAGGACAAATCAAACGTGTTGCCAACAGCACTTTCGTAATCACTCCTTTCAATGTTAATTTGTCGGGAGATGTTTTAGACGAACTTGAAAGCAACGGAATCACATTTTCAAATTAAGCGGAGGTATTAAATGTTTACGCCAGATGACTTGGTAAATTATAAATTCCAAACAACCGGTAGGAACTCTTATAATGCTTCCGATGTAGATGATTTCATGGATCAAATCACTGAAGATTATGATCAACTTTTCAAAGAAAACAAAGAACTTGTCAAGAGAATAGGTCTTCTTGCAGATAAGCTACAAGAATATAAAAATAGCGAAGACAGTATTAATACTGCGATCATTACAGCCGAGAAGATGAAAGAGCAGATTATAAGTGAAGCCAATGAAACTGCCGAAAGAACGATAAAAGAGGCACATGACAAAGTAGACGGAGCTTACGATGAGGCTCGTGAAAAGGCAAAGGTTATAACCGAAGAAGCCGAAGCTCAGGCAAAGAGCATGGAAGAAAAAGCGCAAAATGAATATGACTTAAAAATAGGCTCAATCGCCGATGATATCAGAGGATATGAGACTAAACTTGAGGCCTTGAAAAGAGAGGCTACCGATCTTAAACAGACTATTCTCGATCTGTGCGATTCGCTTAAAGATAACGTCAATTCAATTGAAGATTATGATTTTTCGAAAGAAGAAAAAGCAGAAGAGGATTCTTATTTAGAACAAGAAGTCGAAGAAGCAAAAGATGAAATTGCTGACAAACCTCATGAAGATCGTGCTTTCGGTGAGTATTACAAACAATTTGAAACTTTTGAAGATAGTTCTTTTAACAACACTGACTACTATGTAGAAGATGATGATCAGAAGACAAAGGTTTTTGACGTTTGATTTATTTCCTTTTCTTTTTATCGGTTATCTTACTGATTTGTATCAACGCTTTAGGTTCATATTATTTCGGAAAACTGCTCTCTGACGGACTTGTTATTTCGATTATACCTAAGATACTTAATTTAAAATATGTTGAAAACACGGGAGCGGCTTTTGGAGTTTTATCTTCCAAGCCACTCCTTATCACAATATTTAACATTCTGATTCTTATAATTTTAACAATCTATGTTTTAATAAAGATAAAAGATTTTTATAAGAGCAGATACCTTTTTTCAATCATTTTGATTATTTCGGGCGGATTTGGAAATATAATTGACAGAATGATAAACGGTTATGTTACAGATTATTTTGAATTTGCATTTATATCTTTCCCGGTTTTCAATTTTGCGGATATTTTTATTACAGTCGGAGCATTTTTGCTTATAGTGAAACTTCTGATTGATTTTATCAAGGAAAATAAAAAAGATGAAAGTAAATGAGAGAATAGATACATATTTAGCCGCAAAATATAATCTCAGCAGAAATATGGTTCAAAATCTAATCTCTAACGGCAAGGTTAAACTCAGAGGAGAAAAAATCCCCAAAAACTATAAAATCAAAAGTTCGGATAAAGAATCAGACATAGCAATTGAAATCCCTAAAGAAGAAGCAACAGAGATTTTACCGGAAAATATACCGATTCAGATACTATATGAAGATGAATTTTTGGCGGTTGTCAATAAACCGAGAGGCATGGTAACCCATCCGTCCAAAGGCAGATATTCTGGAACTTTGGTAAACGCGCTTTTATATAAATTTCCAAATAATCTGTCAAATTATAACGGTGACGACAGACCCGGAATAGTTCACAGACTCGATAAAGACACAAGCGGAGGTCTTATAATCGCAAAAGACAACAACACTCACAGAGCTTTATCAAAACTTTTCAAAGAACATGAAGTTGTAAGAGAATATATAGCGATTGTTCACGGTAATATAAAAACTGACGAGGGAAGACTTGAATATTCAATCGGCAGAAATCCCAAAGATAGAAAAAAGATGGCGGTTACAGATAAAAATTCTAAAACGGCCATTACAGATTATAAAGTCATTAAAAGATTTGACGGTTTTACTTTTGTAAGACTCAGTTTATATACAGGGCGAACACATCAGATAAGAGTTCATATGGCGAAGATCGGCCATCCGGTTGCGGGAGATAAATTATACGGTCCTAAAAAATCTAAACTAAAAATCCTATATCTTCATTCTGCAAAACTTGAATTCATTCATCCTGTAACCAAAAAGAAAATAATCGTTGAATCTCAACCGGACGAAGAATTTAATAAATTTATAAATAAGTTACAAAATAAAATATAGAGGTGAAATTGTATGGACTTAAAAACAAAAAACAAGCTTAAGCTCGACGCATGCAAGGTTAGAAAAGGAATTATCATCGGAGTTTATAACGCTAAAAGCGGACATCCGGGTGGTTCTCTTTCTATAGCAGACATTATGACCTATCTTTATCTTTATAAGATGAATATAGATCCGAAAAATCCTAAAATGGAAGACAGAGATCGTTTTGTATTATCTAAAGGACACTGTGCTCCCGCCCTATATGCCGCAATGGCAAACAGAGGATTTTTTGATGAAGAAGAACTTACAAAATTAAGACATATAGGTTCGGCTCTGCAAGGACATCCGAGCATGAGACTCTTAGACGGAGTTGAAGCCTCAACGGGTTCTTTAGGACAGGGAATTTCAATTGCTACCGGAATGGCATTGGGCGCAAAACTTAAAGGTGCAGATTACAATGTATATGCAGTTCTCGGAGACGGTGAACTCGGAGAAGGACAGGTTTGGGAAGCCTCAATGTTTGCCTCTGCAAAGAAGCTTGATAATCTGATTTTAATTGTTGATAACAATAACTTGCAGATTGACGGAACTTTGGAAGAAGTAAATTCTCCTTACCCAATTCCCGAAAAATTTTCTGCCTTTGGATTCAATGTTCAGCAAATAGACGGCCATGATTTAGATCAAATTGACGAAGCTATAAATAAGGCTATCAATACAAAGAACGGAAAGCCAAATGTAATTATAGCAAAAACTGTTAAAGGAAAAGGAGTTTCCTTTATGGAAAATCAATGCTCATGGCATGGAAAAGCTCCAAATGACGAAGAATATAAAATTGCAATGCAAGAAATCGAAGATGCTTTGGAAAAAGCTGAAAAAGAGGTGAAATAAAATGGCTGAAGTAATTAGTAAAGCAACAAGAGAAGGTTATGCGGCAGGACTTTTAGAACTTGGAAAGACAAATGAAAAAGTTGTAGTTTTAGATGCTGACCTTGCGGGAGCAACAAAAACAGGGGCTTTCGCAAAAGAATATAAAGATAGATTTTTCAACTGTGGAATTTCAGAGCAGAACTTAATGGGTGTCGCAGCAGGACTTTCTCTTTCAGGTTATATCCCCTTTGCAAGCAGTTTCGCTATGTTTGCTGCGGGAAGAGCTTTTGAACAGATAAGAAACTCAATCGGATATCCCGGACTAAATGTTAAAATCGGTGCCACACATGCCGGTATTTCAGTCGGAGAAGACGGTGCCTCTCATCAATGTAATGAAGATATAGCTCTCATGAGAACAATTCCGGGAATGACAATTATCAATCCTGCTGACTTTGTTGAAGCAAAGGCTGCGGTAATTGCAGCGGCAGAACATGAAGGACCCGTATATATGAGATTTGGAAGACTTTCTGTTCCTGTAATTTTTGATGATGACTATAAATTTGAATGGGGAAAAGCAAAGGTTTTAAGACAGGGCGATGATTTAGCTATTGTTGCAACCGGTCTGATGGTAAACGAAGCTTTGATTGCGTATGAAAACTTAAAAAATAAGGGAATAAACGCAAGAATTATCAATGTTCATACAATTAAGCCTTTGGACGAAGAGACAATATTGACGGCAGCTAAAGAGACGGGAAAAATACTTGTCTGCGAAGAACACAACATTATTGGCGGACTTGGCGGAGCCGTTTCTGAGCTTCTTTCTTCAAAATTACCGACAGAAGTTGTAAGACTCGGTGTTAACGATGAATTTGGTCATTCCGGACCTGCTAAGGATTTACTCAAGGAATTCGGATTGTCTGCCGAGAATATAGAAAAAATGGCGTCTTATATGGTTAAGGATTAACGAAAATAATTTTTTTAATTATTTTTCAGTGAAAACATATTAAGGAGTGTTTGTTATGCCTTGGTGGTTAATTTTAATAATCGTCATATTCGTTCTCATTATTTTATGTGGCGGTTACATAATTAAAATTCAAAAACAATTGGTAAGCCTTGATGAAATGGCGCAGAATGCCAAATCACAGATCGGAGTTCAACAAAACAGTCGTTGGGACGCACTTACACAGATAGCCGGTTTAACAAGAGAATATTCTAAACATGAATATGATTCCCTTATTAATATCATAGCTAAAAGACAACCGGTAAGCCGCGACAGTGATGCCTCAACAATTCAAAATCAGGAAAATTTGCTGACGGAAGCGATGACACATATTATGGCAGTTGCCGAACAATATCCGGATTTGAAGGCGAGCGGTCTTTACTCACAGACAATGGCTGACGTTAATTCTTATGAAGAAAATGTTCGTATGCCGTCATCTGCTTGAAAAAAATCCACTACGAACAATAAGAAAGCGGAGCGATAGTTACGAGGAAGGACGACGGGGGCAATAC
>CABTZO010000052.1 GCA_902489335.1 uncultured Oscillospiraceae bacterium
AGAAAGAAAACAAGAAAAAACAAAAAGTTGTTGAAATCAAAGAAATCAGACTTTCTGTTAATATTGACACTCACGATTTTGAAACAAAAGCCGGACATGCAAAGCGTTTTATCGAGCATGGCGATAAGGTAAAGGTGAGCATTCGATTCAGGGGACGTGAAATGGCGCATAAGGCAAACGGAACCGAAGTTATGAATAGATTCGCCGATTTTCTCAAAGATTGTGCCGAAATTGAAAAGGCACCTAAATTAGAGGGAAGACAGATGCTGATGTTCCTGGTACCAAAAAAACAAAAATAAATAAGGAGTGACTATAAATGCCAAAAATTAAAACACATAGTGGAGCAAAAAAAAGATTTAAATTGTCCAAAAGCGGCAAGCCGATTATTGCTCATGCAAACAAATCGCATATTTTAAACAAAAAGACTACGAAGAGAAAAAGACAGCTTCGTGGAACATCCGTTGCCGACAAGACAAACGAAAAGCAAATCAAGAGACTTATTCCATACAAATAAACGAGGAGGTAAATTCACATGGCAAGAATCAAAGGCGCTTTATCTACGCGCAAAAGAAGAAATAAAGTATTAAAACTTGCAAAAGGCTATTATGGCTCAAAGCACCGTTTATTCAGAACCGCAAAACAGGCGGTAATGAAATCCGGCCAATATGCATATGTCGGCAGAAAACTTAAGAAAAGAGATTTCCGTCGTCTTTGGATAGCAAGAATCTCGGCAGCATGCAAGATGAATGACATGAATTACTCAACATTCATAAACGGACTCAAAAAGAGCGGCATCAACTTAAACCGCAAAATGTTATCACAAATAGCAATTGAAGATCCGTCCGCTTTTACCGAACTTACAAAACAGGCAAAGGCTGCGCTTAAATAAAAAAACGGTCGTGTGGTTTCCACGCGACTTTTTTCTTAAGGACAAAAATGAAAGAAATTACATCGGCAAGTAATCCGAAAATCAAACAAATTGCTAAATTAAATAATTCATCAAAACTCAGAAATGAAGAAAAAGCCTTTCTTGTTGAAGGTTTTCGACTGATTGACGAAATAATAAAGTCGAATTTTGAAGTCGAAAATTTATTTATAACAAGAGAAGCTTTAGATAAAAATAAAGGCATAACTTCATATTTTGATGAAGAGAAAATAATTCTTATTTCTGAAAATGTCGCAAAAAAATTATCCGATGTCGAAACAAATCAGGGGATTTTTGCAAAAGTAAAGATGAGAGAAAATTTAAAAGTTAAAATTTCCAAATCTCAAATTTTGATTTTATATAAATTACAAAATCCGCTTAATATCGGCACTATATTAAGATCTGCAAAGGCGCTCGGAATTGATCATATTATTCTTTGTGAATGTTGTGATTTATATAATCCCAAGCTGATAAGATCAGCAATGGGTGCATCTTTTAAGGACAACATATATCAAATAAACGATATTACGATGTTCTTACAATCTCTAAAAAATAACGGTTTTCGAGTTTACGGAACTTTTGCAGATAATGATTCCAAAGATATAAGAAAAGTTGATTTTTCGGCCCCCTGTGCCTGCATAATCGGCAATGAGGGCAACGGAATAGACAAGGTCGTTGAAAAGTTTACCGAAAAAATTACAATTAAAATGTTTGACAATACAGAGTCATTAAATGCTGCTGCCGCAGCAAATATAGTGATTTGGGAAATGACGAAAAATTTTAAGTAGATTTTCGGCAAAAGAATTTGTCAAAAGGACTCTTATCTTGACAAAAGATTAAGTTTATAGTTAATATTATCGTTGTTGCCACAACAGGAGAAAATCTTGCAAGAACGATTTTTTGACGAAAATCTGATTTTTGATGTTAGATTGAGCCTTGCTCTTATGTATATCGGCAATCAAAAATCAGTTATGGATTATTTCAAAACGGCAACCGAATTTTTTTTGGCCGGAGAATATGAGTGGAAGTTATCCGGCTTTTTCACCGGAGCGCAGATTGAGCGAATAAACAAGGTTAAAGATCTTGATGCAATCAATATAATAAAAGACTGTCAAAAAAATAATATTGATATAATCACATATAATTCTAAGTTCTATCCTAAAGAACTTTTGAAAATTGAAGATTTACCGATTTTGCTGTATTCAAAGGGCAGAAAAGAGCTTTTGTCGAATGAAAACAAATTCGCCATTGTCGGAAGCAGGCATCCTTCAAATGATTATCTGAAAGTTACAAGTGCGTTTGCAAGAGTCCTTGCCGAAAACAATATGACGATAGTTTCCGGCGGTGCCATGGGAATTGATTCTGTCGCGCACGAAGAGGCAATAAAGAACAATGCCGATACAATCTGTGTTTTGGGGAGCGGGCTTTGTTTCCCATATAGAACCTCTTTTATACCTCTTTCAAAAAAGATTGAGAATACGGGAGTTTTAATTTCAGAGTTTCCACCCTCAACTCCTGCATATAAATATAATTTTCCGATACGAAACAGAATTATTTCGGGACTTTCAAGAGGTGTTCTTATAACGCAGGCCGGATATAAAAGCGGTTCGCTGATAACGGCAAGATATGCTTTAGAGCAAGGAAAAGATGTTTTTGTTACTCCCGGACCAATTTTTAACAAAGGTTTTCTGGGGTCCAATAAACTTATTAAAGACGGTGCAATACCCGTGCTCACACCAAACGATATCTTATACGAATATAATATTACAGATTATAATTCAAATGAAAATTTTGAGATATTTTCAAAGCCGAAAAAAAAGAAAAGTCTTGACGGTGATTTTGACGAAGATACTATAAAAGTATATCAAAATATAACCGACGAAGAGATGGCGTTCGACGATTTATTGCAAAAGACAAAGTTGACTGCAGACAAACTAATGATTATACTGACTAAATTAGAAATGGCAGAATATATAAAAGTCACGCAAACGGGGAAATACATATATTCTTAAGGAAGGAATAAAATGACTAATAAGACAACTGACAGTAAAACAACCAAAAAAGCAAAGACTGAAAAACCTACGGTGAAGAAAACAACCGCAAAGAAAACAACGACTAAAAAAGCGACAACAAAAAAAGCAACTACCAAATCAAAGTCTGACAAAACTTTGATTATTGTTGAGTCACCGACAAAGATAAAATCAATTTCTCATTATTTGGGTAAAGACTATGAAATAGAAGCTTCTATGGGCCATATCAGAGACTTACCCGCAGCAAGGTTAAACATTGATGTCAAAAATAATTTTGAACCTAAGTATGGAATTATTAAAGGCAAGGAAAAACTTGTTAAGACACTGAAAGAGAAAGCTGAAAAATCAAACAAAGTATTGCTCGCGACCGACCCCGACCGAGAGGGTGAAGCAATTTCTTATCATCTTGCACATATACTCGGATTAGATTTGAACGAAAAAAACAGAGTGTATTTTAATGAAATCACCAAAACGGGTGTTGAGCAAGGAATAAAACATCCGAAAAAAATCGACATGGATCTCTTTGAGGCTCAAAAGGCAAGGAGAATTTTAGACCGTCTTTTCGGATACAGATTAAGTCCTTTTGTTTCTCAAAAAATAAGAAGGGGACTTTCTGCAGGGCGAGTTCAAAGTGTCGCTGTCAGACTGATTGTCGATCGTGAAAATGAGATAAGGGCGTTTAAACCCGAAGAATATTGGACGATTAATGCAGATTTTAATATAAAAGATAAAAAAGAAACTTTTATGGCATCTTTAGTTAAAGATGAAAACGGAAAGGTAGAAATTAAAAATAAAGAAGAAAACGACAGATATATTGAATTTTTAGAAAAAGCGGATCATAAAATTGAAAGTGTAAAATACGGAACACGCAAAAGAACACCAGCACCGCCTTTTAATACTTCCACCTTACAGCAAGCTGCTTCAAACAGACTCGGTTTTAGAACGCGCAGAACAATGAAAACGGCTCAAGAGCTTTATGAGGGTATAAATTTAGGTGAACTCGGAACCGTAGGTCTAATTACATATATGAGAACCGATTCGCTTAGAATTTCAAAGGAAGCAAGGGCAGAAGCCACAAAATATATTGAAAGTAAATTTGGAAAAGAATATTTGCCCGAAAAAGAAAGACGATATAAAAGCAGAAAGAATACTCAAGATGCGCACGAAGCAATCAGACCCACAAACCCGGCCTTGAGTGAAGAAGAAATAAAAGGATATTTAACTTCAGATCAATATAAGCTCTATAAGCTCATAAGAGACAGATTTTTGATGAGCTTGATGTCTGACTGCATTTACAACACCGTTAAGGTAGTAATTAAATCTAAAACTGATGAAAAGTCAAGATTCTGTGAACTTAATGCCTCCGGAAGTAATGTCAAGTTTGACGGCTTTATGGTTCTTTCGCCTAAGTATGACGAAGAAGAAAAGCAGTTGCCAAATTTAACTAAAGACGATGAAATTTCACTCAAAAAATTACACGGAGAACAGCATTTCACACAACCCCCCGCAAGATATACAGAAGCTTCACTTGTTAAGGCACTTGAAGAAAACGGAATCGGAAGACCTTCAACCTATGCTTCTATAATCTCTACAATTATCAGCAGAGAATACATAACAAGAGAACAGAAATCTTTAAAACCGACAGAACTCGGAGAAGCGGTTACTAAACTTTTAATTGAAAAGTTCCCTGAACTGTTGGACTATAAATTTACTGCAAAGATGGAAGACGATTTAGATGAAATCAGTGAGGGTACAACTGAAAGTCTGAAAATCATTTCTGATTTTTATGAAAAAATGGAAAAGCAGCTTGAAGTAGCAAAAGAAGAAATGAAAGGTGTAAAAATAAAATTAAAGGAAGATCAGACCGATATTCCGTGTGAAAAATGCGGGAGAATGATGGTGGTAAAAGTCGGAAGATACGGCAAATTCCTTGCCTGCCCCGGATATCCGGAGTGTAAGAATACAAAGCCTCTGATTCATGAAACAGACGCAACCTGTCCGAAATGCGGAGGAAAAGTCATACAGCGAAAGAGTAAAAAAGGCTATGTCTTTTATGGATGCGGAAATTATCCGAACTGTGATTTTATTACCTGGGATGTACCTACAGATGAAACTTGCCCGAAGTGTGGCAGCAGTCTTTTCAAAACGAAGGGTAAAAAGGGAAAAGTTCATTGCTTAAAAGAAAATTGCGGATATGAAAAGCCAAATGAAGAAGATTAATATAATAGGAGCCGGCCTTGCCGGTGTAGAGGCTGCCACAATGGCAGCCTCTTTGGGAATTAAAGTTGATTTATATGAGCCAAAGCAACGTTTTGCAACATTGATATGCTCAAACTCACTAAAGGCAAATCGATTCGAAACTGCTTCGGGTCTTTTGAAAAAAGAGCTTGAAATGTTAAATTCCGTATGTATGAGAAATGCAAAAAAAACAATGGTTCCCGCCGGAGGAGCTTTGGCAGTCGACAGAAAATTGTTTTCAGAATTAATAACAGAAGAAGTTTTATCAAATGAAAATATTAAAGTTATAAGGGAAGAAGTAACAAGCATAAACACTGATGAAATTAATATAATTGCTGCCGGCCCTCTTTGTGAAGGAAACCTAGCCGAAGAAATATCTGAATTGACCGGCGAAAGTTTGCATTTTTATGATGCTGTAAGTCCGATAATAACTGCCGAAAGTGTAGATATGGAAAAAGCATATTTTAAGTCGAGATATGACAGGGGAGATAAATATGATTATCTAAACTGTCCTATGAATAAAGATGAATATCTTGATTTTTACAATGAACTTATTAATGCAGAGCGAGTTATAGACAAGGATTTTTTGAAAAGTGATTTTTATCAAGGCTGTATGCCGGTTGAGATTATAGCTTCAAAAGGTGTGGATACTTTAAGATATGGTCCTCTTAAGCCGGTTGGTCTTTATGACGATGAAAGAGATGAAAAACCTTATGCTGTTTTACAACTGAGACGCGAAAATACTAAGGGAAGTTTATTTAATTTGGTGGGCTTCCAGACAAATCTTAAATTCAAAGAGCAGAAAAGAGTGTTTTCTTTGATTCCGGCTTTGAAAAATGCAACATATATGCGTTACGGAGTAATGCATCGAAATACATATATAAATTCACCCAAACTGTTAAACGATGATTTGAGTTTAAAATCCAATCCGAATATTTATTTTGCGGGTCAGATAACCGGAAGTGAAGGATATAACGAAGCTATGATGATGGGAAGACTTGCGGGATTAAATGCAGCGCTGAAAATTTTGAATGAAGATAAAATTGTTTTCCCGACAACGACTATGACAGGTGCACTTGTTTCATATATTACGGACAATGAAAATGAAAATTTTCAGCCCATGGGAGCAAATTTTGGTATTATAGATCCACTCAACGAAAGAATAAAATCCAAAAAAGACAGATATTTAGCTTTGTCCGAAAGAGCAATAAAAGATTTTGAGAAAATCATATCAAGAATAGAATTTAACTGAATTTTTACAAAATCCAGTAACTAAGTTCTATTGTCTAAAAAGCTACCCGGGATTAATAATCCCGGGCTACCGG
>CABTZO010000053.1 GCA_902489335.1 uncultured Oscillospiraceae bacterium
AGACAAAGAGGAACAAAGATTCATCCCGGAAAGAACGTAGGCAAAGGAAAGGATGACACCTTGTTTGCTCTCGTTTCAGGAAATGTAAAATTTGAAACAAAGGATAAGGGCAGAAAAAAAGTAAGCGTTTATTCTTTAGAACAATAATAGGAGATAAGAATGATTAATTTTATACAAGCATTACCGCTTGTTGCCGCAAAAGCTCCGACTAAATCGATGAATCTTTTAATGATTGTAATGATTCTCGGAATGTTTGCAATGCTCTTCATTTCAAGCAGAAGAGAAAAAAAGCGTCGTGAACAGGACGCAAAAATGAGAGATAACCTTATGCTCGGAGATGAAGTAATGACTTCAGGAGGAATCTTAGGAAAGGTTGTTACAGTAAGAGATGACGGTTCAGTTATCATTGAAACCGGATCAGATAAAATCAAAATTCGTCTTACTAAACAGGCCATTGTTACAAATGTAACTTCCGAAGCAAGACTTGCAAAAGAAAAATCTGAAGCTAAAGCTAAAAAATCTGTAGATAAAAAGAAGAGCGAAGACAAGAAAGAAAAATAAAAAACAAACCATATAACCTAAAAGTTATATGGTTTTATTTTTATCAACCGAAATGTCACTTAAAGGATTCTTTGAAGTGGCATTTTTTATTTGTTCGTTTGCCACGTGAGTATAAATCTGTGTGGTTCCGACATTTTCGTGTCCCAATATTTCTTTTAGAACTAAAACATCAACATCTCCATATTGATACATAAGAGTTGCCGCTGTATGTCTCAGTTTATGAACGGAAAAATTATATTCAGATAAATTTGCTCTGTCTAAAGCGTCGTATACAAGCTTTTGAACAGTTTTAGGACTTATTCTTTTATTCCTGGAAGATACAAACAGAGCCTTTTCATCATCAGTTTTTGGATTAGGTAAAGGTTTTCTTATAAGTTTATAATTAGATATAGCTTCCAAACAAGCATTATTTAGATAAACTGTTCTTTCTTTATTTCCTTTTCCTGTAATAACAAGGGTGTTATTATCTCTTATATCGCCCAAGTTAATCGAGACTAACTCAGATAATCGCATCCCACAATTTAAAAAAAGTGTGATGATAGCATAGTCACGCTGAGGATTAGAAGATTCAAGCGCCGCTTTTAACAGATCTTTACATTGATCTAAAGTTAAATATTTAGGTAAAGAAGCTTTGATTTTAGGAGCTTCAAGATTTTGCATCGGATCGCTGTCAATATAATTTTTATTAGTATACAGAAATTTAAAAAAACCTCTGATTGTAGAAACTTTTCGAGCTCTTGTTGTAGGAGAATTATTTCTGTCATTTTTACAATATGATAAAAATGAATAAGCGTCCGTAAGAGTGACAGAGTTTAAAAATGTTTTATCTATATCATTGATATTAATTTCACTAAAAGGAGTATCTTTAGGAACTAAACCGCGACTGAGTTTAATGAATCTAAAAAACAGAATAAGATCAGTAGAGTATTCTTTAGTCGTAAGTGAAGATTTGTTTTTAACAACATCTAAATGTAAAAGAAACTCATTGATTATCGGCGGTAAGCTGTTTGTATCAATATTCGTCATTTTATTCCCCTCAATTATACAAAACATTTATTTTGTATAATTATATCAAAATTTTTGAACTGTGTCAATAATTGTTATCTTACTCTTCCCCTAAAAAAAAGCAGCCAAATTTGACTGCTCGTTATTATTTATTTTTTAAGAAAAAGAATTTGTTTATTTCATTTTTTGTTTTTTCGTCAACTTTGTAGTTTGAACTCTTAAGCGGATGATCAGGATCATAAATTTCAACTTCTCCGTTTGTTCTAAATGCATAACAGATTCTTCCGTTTTGATTCTTAATTGTAACTCTGTTGATTTTATTTCCCGGATATTTTTGAAGCTTTCTGATTTTCTCTTCTTTTGTATTATTTAAAACTTTTAAAATTAAAGCTGTGTCTTCTTTGCTTAAAACTTTTTTATCGTTTGCAGAATTATTTCCATAGGTTAAAGTAACGGATTCTATAAATTCAAGATTATTTTCATTTATAAAATCATTTTTATATTGTATTACAGCGGCTTTACTTGAAATAAACCAAATAAGACCTGCAAGAAGTATAAAAATAAATATAGAAAATGGAATAATCAACATTTTAACGGACTTATTTTCAAGATTTATTTTATTTTTTGACTGCTTCATGATATGCCTCAATAAGATTATTTACCGGTGTTATTTTTATCTTTTCAAAAACTGATTTACTTATGTCTTTCAATGCAGATTTTGGAACAATACATTCCTTAAATCCAAGCTTCAACGCTTCCTTTACTCTTGTTTCAATAGCAAAACAGTTTCTTATTTCACCTGAAAGACCTATTTCTCCAAAACAAATTGCGTCATCTTTTAGTGGTTTCTCTTTAAGAGATGATATTAAAGATAGTGCTAAACTCAAGTCACAGGAAGTTTCTCTTAATTTAAACCCTCCTATTACATTTACATAGACATCCATGTTGGAAAAAAAATAACCGCCACTTTTTTCTAAAACTGCAAGTATCATATTTAATCGATTATAATCAAATCCCGAACTCATTCTTCGAGGATTGCCGAAAGCTGTCTGTGTTACAAGTGACTGAACTTCAGCCATAATCGGTCTTGTCCCCTCTAAAACGCAAGCTATTGTGTTTCCGGACATTCCCGAAGGTCTGCCCTCCATAAGTTTCATAGACGGATTAATTACTTCTTTTAATCCGTTGTCGCCCATTTCAAAAACGCCTATCTCATTAGTTGATCCATAACGATTTTTAACGGCTCTTATTATTCTGTATGAAGAATTCTTTTCGCCCTCAAAATACAACACGCTGTCAACTATATGCTCTAAAATCTTAGGACCCGCAATATTACCGTCTTTGTTTACATGTCCGACTATTATTGTTGAAATATTATCGGTTTTGATTTTTTTCATTATAGCATTTGTAGATTCTCGGATTTGAGTTATCGAACCGCTATAAGATGAGATTTCAGCAATATTCATAGTCTGAATTGAATCAATTATTAAAATTTGCGGATTTATTTTGTCTATCTGTATTAAAACTGATTCAAGATCCGTTTCGGATAAAATATAGAGATTTTCATTTTCAATACCTAGTCTCTTAGCTCGTAATTTTATTTGATAGACGCTCTCTTCACCGGATACATATAAAATTTTTAAATCTTGAGCAAGTTGCTCACAAATTTGCAAAATGAGTGTCGATTTTCCGATACCGGGATCGCCCGACAATAAGGCTAAAGAGCCTTTGACCAATCCTCCGCCCAAGACTCTGTCGAATTCTTCCACTCCGGTTTTATATCTTATTGCAATGTCTGTTTCAATTTCGCTCAATTTATAAGGCTTATTTTTGGAATTAACCTTAGAAACCGAGGTTGAGTCCCCTCCTTTTACATCTTCGATAAAAGTATTCCAAGACTGACATTCCGGACATTTTCCTAACCATTTAGGACTCTCATATCCACAATTTTCACAGACATAAAATAATTTAAATTTTGATTTCATTAGTAATTTTATTGTTTTTTCTGTCTTGTAAGTATGTGCTATTAGACGGGATAACAAAATTAATGGCATTTGGTAAAAGTTTAAGAGTTACTTCTTCAACAGGGAAAGTTTCTCCGTCAACATTAAGCATACCGGCCTTTTTAGGCACAATCTTCATCTCTTTGCCTCTCAAATATTTACAGTTTTTATGATAAACATGGGTAAACTTTTTTTGCCAATCTACGAGTAAGAATTTAACAATTTCAAAGAAACTCATATCTTTTGGTTCGGCAATAACAAAATCTAAAAGACCGTCATCCGGAACGGCAAACGGAGCAACTTTAATTCCGCTGCCGTAAAATCTTGAATTTGCACATACAGCAAAAATAATCGGTCCCTCCGTCACTGTTTCTCCGTCAACAATGACTTTCATATCGCTTTTCATATATTTAAAAGAAGTTAAACCTGCTAAAACATAAGTCATGTGACCTGAAGCATATTTTTTCATTTTAGATTGCGAAGCACAGGATTCAGCGCAGAACCCCATAGAAGCAATATTTATTGACATAATACCATTTCCGCAATCAATCAAATCAAGTTTTTCAGATTTTCCTTGAATTAAAGAGTCAAGATCTAAAAATTTTTCAACACCGCCAAAGATTTTAATAAAATCATTACCCGAACCAATGGGCACTACGGCAAGTTCGGCATTGTCGTATTTATACATGCCGTTTACTGCCTCATATACACTGCCGTCTCCTCCACAGGCATAAAAACGAACCTTTTCATCAGGATGTTCCTTAGCATATTCATCGCAGTATCTTGTTGCGTCTCCCGGTCCCGTTGTATTGTAGATAAAATAGTCTACTTTATTTTTTTCACAAGCAGGGATGATTTTATCGCGAATAAAGCTTTCATGGTCAAAGTTCTTACCGCAATTCGGGTTAATTAGGAAAATATGTTTCATTAAAATACACCTCATTTATAATAACTGTATAAATTACATTGAATCATGCCGTTGTATAGTTTTCTGCGCTTATCGGCTTTTTTGTGAAATTCTTCTTCAAAATTTAAATCTGATGTGATTATATTGTAACTCCAACCTCTTTTAGATATAAATTTTTCTCTCATTATTTTATATATACTAATTAGGTCTTCTTTTGTCATCAAACGCTCTCCATAAGGAGGATTTGTAATAAGCGTGCCTTTATCGGTCAAAGGCTTAAAATCAGATAAATCCTGTAATTTGAAAGTGATTTTATCAGATACCCCTGCCCTTTTAGCATTTTCTCTTGCAATTTCCAAAGCCTGTTTTGATTTGTCAAAAGCAAAGGCATGGAAGTCATTTTCAAAATTAATTTCTGATTTACATTTTTCTTTGTATTCTTTGGTTAAATTTGGATCAATAAAATAAAAATTTTCAAAAGAAAAATTTCTGTTCATTCCGGGCGCAATATTACAGCATTTATAAACTGCTTCAATCGCAATAGTTCCGGAACCACACATTGGATCATAAAAATTATGATAAGGTCTGAGAGAAGATAACTCACAGATACTTGAAGCCAAAGTTTCCTTAATTGGTGCTTCAGTAGCATCTAATCTATATCCCCTCTTATGTAGCCCGGGTCCGGTAGTATCAAGCAAAATTAGGAATCTGTCTTTAATAACTGAAAATTGAATCTGATAGAGATCTCCGGTTTCAGGGAAAACCTCCATTTTATATTTTCTCTTTAAACTTTCAACTGTCGCTTTTTTTATAATTGACTGTAAATCTCTTACACTGAATAAAGTTGAATTTAAAGAATATCCTTTGACGGGAAATTTGCCGTCTTTCGGTATATAGTCATAAAAATTCAGAGCTTTTACTTTTTCAAAAAGTTCATCGAAAGAGTAAGCTTTGAATTCTCCTATTATTATTAAAACACGCTCGGCATATCTTGAGGAAATATTCGATTTAATAAGTGTTTTTTCATCACCGGTGAAAAAAACCATACCGTTTTCACAATAGGCATCTTTGATGCCCATTGCGATAAGATCGTTTTTTATAATTTTTTCCGTGCCAAGCAGACACGGAATATTAAATTTAAAATTCATCAAGCCGGTTCTATGAAACCATAGCCACCATTTTTACGCCTGTAAACTACAGAAACCTTATCTGTTTCAGAGTTGATGAATACATAAAAAAGGTGATCCAGTAAATTCATTTGTAAGATAGCTTCGTCTATGCTTTCGGGTTTAAGTGAAATCTTCTTAGACCTTATAATATCAAATTCTTTTTCTTCGTCTTCGGAATAGAGATTTGTCTGTATATCAGCAATAGAGCCTGTTTTAATCTTTTTCTCAATTTTAGTTTTATTTTTTCTTATTTTACGTATTATAACATCTATGCACTTATCAAAAGCCGTGTTTATATCACTGTCGGTGCTTTCTGCTCTTAGAACAGTGTTTGGAGCAACGACGGTCAACTCTACATCGACTAAATTATTATGTGATTTAAGCATAATTCTTGCTTCTGAAGAATCGGGAAAAAATTTATCAATTTTTTGAAGTGATTTTTCAACTCTTGTTTTAAATTTTTCACTTGGACTAACCTTTTTAGCAGTGTAAATTATATTCATTTTTTCCTCCTAAAAATATATATTTATATAAGAATTTTAACTATATTTATTATAACATAACAATAGTTAAATTAAAGCACAATTCTACAATGACGTGTTGCATGACAGCCAATATTTACTGCAACCGGAAGACCTGCAATATGTGTAGGATATTTTTCAATATTTATGGCAAGAGCTGTCGTTTTGCCTTTGAAACCACCCGGTCCGATGTTTAACTCGTTTACTCTTTTTAAAAGCTCTTTTTCCATTTTTGAATAA
>CABTZO010000054.1 GCA_902489335.1 uncultured Oscillospiraceae bacterium
ATCCTGCTCCCAAAGCAGGCGCGCTACCAGCTGCGCTACACCCCGTTAAATTTAACTTAGAACATATTATATTAAAATGAAGTAAATGTCAATTTGCATTGAAAAAATAAATTATATATAATTTAATCCGTTGAAATGATTAAGGATAATAAAATGAGAAAAATCATAGAAGAAAAAAGCAAAAAAAATTATACTTTAATTATAGTTTGCACAACACTTGTTGTCCTGGCTTTGTTTTTGGGAATACTTATTTTATTGAGAGTTAAAAATTCACCAAATAAAAAAGTCGAATCAAAGAAACCGATTGCAACTTCACAAAGCCAAAGCAAAAAAGAGGCAAAAGCCGTTCTTTTAAGTACCGGGGACATAATTTTGCATACACCTTTTTTAACGGCCGGAAAACAAAGTGACGGGACATATAACTTTGATTATTGTTTTAACAATGTTAAATCTGAAATATCAAATGTTGATTACGCAGTTTGTAATTTTGAAACCACCTTGGGCGGAAAAGAGCCATATCAGGGTTATCCGCTTTTTAATTCACCGGATGCAATAACCGATGCTTTAAAAAATTGTGGATTTAATTTGTTGCTGTGCTCTAATAATCACGCAAACGACACCGGATTTCAAGGAATGCAAAGAACAACAAAAATTACAAGAGAAAAAGGCTTTGATCAAACAGGCACATTTCTTAATCCGAATGAAAAGAAATATTTGATAAAAGAAATTAACGGAATTAAATTTGGTTTTATAAACTATACTTATGAAACATCGTCACCCGGAAAAGACGATGTGGCTTTAAACGGGATGAAACTGTCAAGTGAAGCGGCAAACTGTATAAACACTTTTGATTATGATCATTTAGATGAATTCTATTCAAAAATCGCAAAAGAAATCACAGAAATGAAAAAAGACGGAGCGGAGGCTTTGATTCTCTATATTCACTGGGGAGATGAATATAGGCTCGCGCCCAACGAATATCAAAAACAAATGGCAAATAAAGTCGCGGAACTGGGAATAGATTTGATTGTCGGTGGTCATCCTCATGTTATACAGCCCGGAGAGGTAATAAAAACAAAAGATAACAGGAAAGTGTATTGCCTATATTCTGCGGGAAATGCAATTTCCAATCAGAGATTTGAGTATATGAAATCTGTTTCAAAAACAAGGCATACTGAAGACGGTGTTTTTTTAATAACAGAATTTACAAGAAAAAAAGATGGAAAAACAACGCTTTCTAAAGTTTCATATATCCCGACCTATGTTAATGTTAATAGATCGGACGGTAAAATGTATCATAACATTGTTATCGCAAAACAAAATGCAGGGGCAGCTCTGAATGATTCATATAATAGAACAAAAGAGCTTCTGCAAAAAAGTATAGATGAATTCAACAACAAATAAGGAGAAAAAATGATTGAATTACGTAACATAACCAAGACTTATAAGACCAATCGCGGTAAAGCGGTTGAAGCTTTGAAAAATGTCAGCATAAAATTTCCACAGACGGGAATGGTTTTCATATCCGGAAAATCCGGCTGTGGAAAATCTACTTTACTTAATATCATCGGGGGACTGGATGTTGCAGATAAAGGTGAAATTATAATAAAAGGAAAATCTTCGAAAGCCTTTACCGCCGCCAACTTTGACTCATACAGAAATACATATTTAGGTTTTATTTTCCAAGACTACAATATTCTTGAAGATTTTACCGTAGGCGCTAATATTGCCCTTGCAATGGAACTCCAAGGTAAAAAGGCAACCGAAAAAGATTTGAATGCAATTTTGGAACAAGTAGAATTAAACGGCTTGGCAGACAGAAAGCCATCTCAACTATCCGGCGGTCAAAGGCAGAGAGTTGCAATAGCCCGTGCTCTGGTTAAAAATCCCGAAATCATCATGGCGGATGAGCCAACCGGTGCGCTTGATTCTGCTATGGGTAAGCAGGTTTTGATGACACTTAAAAAATTGTCTAAAGATAAATTAGTTATTGTTGTTTCACATGATTTGGAGTTTGCCGAAACATACGGAGACCGAATTATAACCATGTCTGACGGAGAAGTTATTTCCGATAAAGAGAAAACAATTATTGAAGCTAAACAAAAAGATACAGGGGTTGCTGTAATTGATGATTCAATAATCCAGATCAAAAAGGGATATAAACTTACCGAAGAAGATCTTGCTATGATAAATGAATATTTATCAAAAAATGAAAACGACAGTGTTATTTCTTTGGATCCTACAACAAATGAACAATTCAGAAAATCATCTAATATAACAGTCGAAGGAGACAGGGAAGTTTTCTTAGATACAGATCAAGATTCTTTGAGTGAAAGAACTAAAGAATATGATTCAATGGACTTAATTAAGTCAAAATTACCGCTGAAAAGCACTTTGAAAATGGCTGTAAGCAGTATGAAAGTTAAACCCATCAGACTTTTTTTCATCATCTTACTTTCGGTGGTAGCTTTCGGTCTTTTCGGCGCAGCCTTTACAATGGCAACCTACAATAAAGAGAGTTCAATGATAGCATCTTTGAAAGAAGGCAATATAAATTATTTAACTTTTGCAAAAGAAAAAGAAGTCAGCGGTAAAACAAAGTCAAAATTTAAAGAAGCGGTAAAGTTAGAAAACGAAGACGTAAATAAAATAAAGAGTGCTTTTCCCGATAAAACGTTTTTAAAAGTTTTACCAAAAGACATGTTTTATCAAGTCGCTGATTTAAAGAAGGTTGAACAGAAAAGGTTTTATCAACCACAGATTGTCGGTTTATCTGCAATAGATGATCATGCAATTTCGGAATTTGGTATGTCCTATATAGGCAGTCTTCCTAAAGCAGATGATGATATTATGATAACGGAATATACATACTCTGTGTTAAAAGAGTGCGGATACAAAAACCCAAAAGACGGTAAAACTCTTCCGATTACTAAGCCTCAAGACTTAGTAGGCAGAGAACTCGAATGTACCGGAGACGGATTGAATAAGAAATTCAAAATATCCGGCGTTTTAAAGACCAATTTTTCATCAACAATTTATGATCAATATAAAAAAGAAAAAGATAACGACGCAAGTGAAAAATTAAGCAACATTTTAAAAGAGTCGCAGATGATTGATGTTTTAGGCAAGAGCTACGAGCAACTGGGCTTTATAAGTCCCAATAATTTTGCAAAGCTTGAAAAAGAACCCGTTTTCTACGATTTGATGTCTTTCGGAACACAATTAAACTTTGAAGAACCGGAGTCTAAAAACTTTAAGGACAGCACTTTTAGATTTTTCTTGCCGTTTAGTGAGACAGATGAGAAGAATATTGTATTTTTTAATAAAAATAAAAAGACTTTGGGCGAAAATGAAGTTTTACTGCCTATAGGAATGGCTCAATCAATAGATGTAAAAACTCCTGAAGGACAAAAAAACTTAGGAGATTTGCTCTCTACGGCGATTTTAAATGCAAACGAAAATGCTGATGCAGAAGATTATAAGAATTTGTTGAGAAGTTACGGACCGTTAATGCCGTTCAAGACAATAAAATATAATTTACTTTCGCTCAACAACGGCTTACCGAAATCAAAAGACGGTGAACTTAAAGTAGTAGGATTTTTCTTTAAGGCCGGTAATGATCAGAGTTTATATACCGGTATATTAAATGATACCTTTGTTTCAAAAACCGGAATCCAAAAACCCGGAAAATATTCAATGGTTATATCTAATATGCCCAAAGATCATGATGAAATAAAACAGGCAGTTAAGTTTTCCAATGAAGAAAAAAATGGCACTGTTTATCCAATGAAAAACAGTGCGACTATCTCAGTTGATTTTATAAATAATATAGTTAAGATACTACTCCCAACATTTGTTTTCTTAGGTTCTCTGCTTGCAATTTTTGCATCGATTCTATTTATGACGTTTATTTTTACAAGCATTAAATACAAACAACATGATATCGGAATTTTGCGAGCGATAGGAGCAAGGGGCATGGATATCCTTGGAATATTTTTCTCTGAAAGCTTGATTATTTCCCTTATAAACGGAGTTCTTGCTTCAATATTAGCTGCAGCGGGTGTGTTTGGAATAAACCATTCAATAAACAAAATCTTGCAAACAGGCGTAACATTATTTAGCTTTGGTCCGATACAATTTTTGATTGTAATAGCTATATCCGCTTTGTCAGCAGTAATTGCATCAGCATTACCTGTGTATATGATTTCTAAACAAAAGCCAATTGATGCTATAAGGAATCGCTGAGTTTATGGCTTTGGCATTTGATTAACATCTAAGAGCCGGTTAAGCAAATTTGACTTTTTCTTCTCTTTATATGGTTTAGGATTTTCGTATTTTTTCAAATCCTTTTTACCTGCCGGAGAGTTAAGTCGTTTGATACCGGCTTTTACTATGTCCGAAATTGAGTCGTCAAGCAGTTTAGAAATATTAGCAAAACCCTCTTTGTCATCATAAAGCGGAAACATTAAAAGTGTTGTTGCAATAATGCTTTGGGTGCTGTTTGTTCCGTCTTCATAGTATTGATTAAAAGTATTTGCGAGTTTCTTTATTGTTTTTTGATCATTATTTTTCACACTGTCTTTTAATCTGGAAACGATTTGTTCTTTCATAAAAAGTTCTGCATAAAAGAAGTTCTTTTCATCAATATATTTGTCGAGCGCAGGTTTAACTTCGGGATATATATTGGAAAGTCTAAATGCTAAATCAAGAGGTGTATAGTCTTGCACACCCTTTTGCTTTTTTCTTTTTATTTTGGCTTTTTGAGCAATCTTTTTTCCGGATTTTGAAGCCGCTTGGTCAACTTTTCCAAAGCCGAAGTATGTTTCAATTGCATCGGAAAATTCAGATGCCACAGATTTTATTGATTTTTCATCAAAACCATCGTCATCTATGTCCCAAAGACAGGAAGATTTTTTCTCAAAATCGTCCTCACTTGGATTTTCAACATTAGAACAATAAAGAGATAGAACATTATCTTCTCTTACAATTTTAAAATTGCCATATTCTGAATCATAATTTAAAGTTGTGGTTTTTTCTTCTATTTTGTCGTTTAATTTAAATTTTCCGACGGATAAGATGTCTTTTAATTGTTTATCAAGTAATTTTAATGCGTTAGAATTATCTTGCATTTGGTCCTCCGACTGTATTATTTTTTTGTATTTTAACACAATAAAGAATCTTTGTCATCATTGATAAGGCTTTGTCTCTATGTTATTATATCAACGACACCTTACGATTTGGAGGGAAAATGAAACTCGCATTATTAGTTATTTTCGGCGGAAAGTCTACCGAACATGAAATTTCGAATTTATCGGCATATTCTGTTTTAAGTGAAATCGACAGAGATAAATATAATATATATAGGCTGGGTATTACAAAAGACGGTAAATTTTTTATTTTTGAGGGTGAAGACAAAGACATTAAAACCGGACAGTGGGAAAAAGATGAAAAAAATCTAAAACCCGCTTATATAATCCCCGGAAAAGATAAACCACAGTTAATCGTCGAAAAAAATAACGGTTTTGAAAAATTTAATATAGATGTGGCTTTTCCTGTTTTGCACGGACAAAACGGTGAAGACGGAACAATTCAAGGTCTTTTTGAACTTTACAATATTCCGTTCGTCGGATGTGATATGACGTCATCAGTTGTTAGCATGGATAAAGTTTTGACAAATACCCTGAGTGATTATTTTGAAATACCTCAAGCAAAGTGGAGATCTTTGAAAGCTACAGAATATAAAAAAAGACCGGAAATATTAGATGAAATTGCAAACTATCTTTCATATCCAATCTTTATAAAACCTGCAAGAGCGGGTTCTTCTGTCGGAGTTACTAAAGCAGAAGACAGAAAAATGCTTGCTGACGGAACAGAAAAAGCATTTTTGCATGATAATAAAATTGTTTTTGAAGAATTTATCGACGGTTACGAAGTAGAATGTGCGGTTTTAGGGAACGAAAATCTTAAACTTGGAGTTTTAGGTCAGATAAAAGCGGAAAGAGACTTCTATGACTATGAAGCCAAATATAATGACGTTAAAAGCAAGACGGTTATACCCGCAGAGATTGACAAAAGTTTGCAAGAAAAGATTTTAGGTCTGGCGAAAAAGATTTATCTTTCCCTTGGTTGCAGCGGAATGTCCAGAGTTGATTTTTTTGTAGAAAAGGAAACCGGGAAAATAAGGTTCAATGAAATCAATACAATTCCGGGTTTTACGGATATCAGTATGTATCCTAAAATGATGCGGGCAGCGGGAATAGATTATGCTGATTTGTTAGATAGATTGATAAATTTGGCAATAGAGAAATGGAGAAAATAAATTTGAAAAAAAACGTTCAAATTGAAATATATAATTCG
>CABTZO010000055.1 GCA_902489335.1 uncultured Oscillospiraceae bacterium
TATTATTTTTCCTGATTTAGACTTGAAGAATGTTTTGAAAAAATATCCGAAGAAACCCGGAACTGAAAGCCCGACGGATTCGCCTGCAACAAGATCTACTCTTGAAATCTCATTGTTTGCATACATAATCTTACCTTGGCAGATCTTTGCACCTTTTTTCACCGGAGCACTTACAACCATTTTAGAATCAACCGGTGTAACAATAACCGAACTCGGATCAACTCCTTTTGGCAAAAGTACATTTACTTCTTCTTTGGGAACAAGTCGAAGTGTATCGGTTTTTCTTCCGAATCTTATTGGTATATCAGTAATAAAGTCGTTGACACCCGCTATATTTTTAAGTTTAAGATTATTGAACGCCCACTCGAAAATTTCTCTTGTTTCCTTGAATACCGTATAATTTGTTTCACTTTTTGCGTTTTTATCGTCATAAGGCGCTTTCATCACGACTGAAAGATAGTTATAGCCGTTCTTTGAAGCCGTAGAAATCAAACACTTACCTGCATTTTCGGTTGTTCCCGTTTTTACGCCCGATGCATATCTGTAATAATACGGAAAATATGGGAACAGCATTAGATTGGTAGAACCAAAAGTGCTGTCCTGTGGTCTTTTGTTAGTCGCCTTTAAGGTATAACTTTTTGAAGAAGTAATTTTCTTGAATTCGGGATTCTTCAGTGCATATTTTGTTATTGTTGCCATATCTCTTGCCGTTGTATAGGTCCCTGAATCATCAAGCCCGTGTACATTTGAAAAATGTGAATTTTTGCAGCCTAATTTCTTTGCCTTTTCATTCATCAAACCTACAAAAGCCTCAGTGCTGCCAGCCGTATCATCGGCTAAAACGAGTGCGGCGTCATTCCCCGAACGAATTAAAAGACAATACAAAAGTTGCTCGACAGTCAATACCTCATCAGCTTTGATCCCGGCAACCGAACTGCCGGTCCCCGAAAGTGAAGACAGCAACTCTCTTTTTGCGGTGACTTCCTTATTCAAGTTCTTATTATTTTCAATTACTATTATTGCCAATAGAATTTTTACAAGAGATGCCGGAGATGTTTTCATATCGGCGTTTTTATCGAATATAACAGTGTTTTGATCTAAATTTTCAAGATATACTATTTCAGACTTCAATTTTAATTGATCATTATAAGTTGCATTTGCCTTTATAAGCAAAAAAAGTGGTATTAAAAAAGACAGAACAATTAAAAAGATTATTATAGAAAAAATTATATTTTTTAACTGTTTTTTCATAGACATCACCGATTCGATATAGTATTATATATCGGAATTGTAACATAATAAATTGTATTAAGGAAGTGCGGTTTGATTTATATAACAGGCGATATGCACGGTGATTTTTCACGCTTTCATACGCCTCAGATCAGAAAATTGAAAAAGGGCGACACTCTAATTGTGACGGGAGATTTCGGATTTTTATGGGATGATTCTTTTGAAGAACAAAAAATCTTGAAAATTTTAGGTAAGAAAAAGTTTAATATATGTTTTGTTGACGGTGCTCATGAAAATTTCAAGTTGCTTGATCAGATGGAAGTCAGCACATGGAACGGCGGCAAGGTTCATCATTTTTACGGCGGACTTTATCATCTTATGCGTGGTCAGATATACAATATCGAAGGAAAATCAATATTTACAATGGGAGGCGGCGTAAGTCCCGATAAAGATATAAGAGATGAAAGCAATCCTCTGAACAGACTTCCGTCACCTCAAGAATTTATTGAGGCGGCACAAAATATTGAATCATTCGGTGGTAAGGTTGACTATATAATTACACACGAACCGACAATGAGAATAAAGAACTTTTTAGAACTCAGGAATCCAAATGTCGATGAAAAAACTGGACTTTTAAATGCCTTTTTAGAGGAACTTTCAGATAACTGTGAATTTAAAAAATGGTATTTTGGAAGCCTCCACATAGACAAACCCATTTCAAAATCTATGGTTTCCGTTTTTACGAGAGTATTAAATGCGGAAACTTCGGAAAACATACTTCACAGATAAGGATAAACTTACATGAAAAGCAAACGCAATAACGATAATATTACAGAAATTCTTTTGAAAAATCGTCTTGAAAAAGATAATCAAAATATAACAACATCGAGAAAAACGATAAACAAAACAAAACCAAGTTCAAAAAAGAAAAACAACTTGAACTTGGACGAAAAATCTAAGAAGAAGATAATCGCAGGAGTTTTAATTACACTTTCTGTTTTAATAATCATACTTTCAATTGTCCTTGCAAAATCCAGCCCAAATGACAAGAAAAAAGTTAAAACAAAAGAAACAAATAAAAGCTCACAATCGGTCGAACAGACAAAGAAAACAGAGCCTACAACCGAAGAAAAATATGAAATAAAAAGTTCAATCATTGTCCAAGGGAAAAGGGCGATGGAAATCTATTCCGTAAGCAAGGTAAGCTTGGAAAGATATGCAGATTACATAAATGATTTTTCTTCAAAAGTTCCGGGAGTAAATGTTTACTCAATGTTGGCACCTACTTCCGTTGCATTTTATGGTCCTTCAAAATATAGGACCGGAGCACATTCTCAGGAAAAGGGAATTCAAATAGCCTATGATAAGATGAATCCAAATATAAAGAAAATATCTGTTTATCAAAATATTGATAAACATAAGGATGAATATCTTTATTTCAGAACGGATCATCATTGGACTGCAAGAGGTGCGTATTATGCATATGAAGTTTTTGCACCGGTTGCCGGAGTGCAGGCAGCACCTTTATCTAAACACCAAACGGGCAAGTTAGACGGATTTGTCGGAAGTTATTATCGATATACAAAAGATGAAACTCTACAAAAAAATCCCGACTATGTCGAGTATTTCAAACCCGTTACAAATACAACAGCGACTGTATATTCAGGACCTGAAATGAGCGGTGGTTATAATATAGACGTAATTAACAGTTCAGTTACCGCAAGTAATAAATATCTTGCTTTCATAGGCGGAGATCATGCCGTTTTAAAGATTAAAACCGATGCTCCCGGAGGAAGAAAAATTGTCCTTATAAAAGAATCTTACGGTAATGCTTTTGCCCCGTTCTTATGCGATAATTTTAGCGAAGTTTATGTATTAGATCCGAGAAGATTTGACGGTAAACTTTCAGATTTTGTTAAAAAGAACGGAATCACGGATGTTCTATTCTTAAACTATACATTTGCAACATCAAACCCCACTTATCTTAAGGGCTTGACAAAAATGTTGAGCTGAAAATATTTTGAAAATAATCTTTTAAAATTTACTGAAACCATAATTTTAAAATCGTCTGTTTGATTTGACAACAATATTTTACGGTTGTATAATGATTGAAGTTTATACACAAAGGAGGGGAACAAGTTGAGTCAGGTTAAGGTTAGAGACAATGAATCTTTTGAAAGTGCGCTTCGTCGTTTTAAAAAGCAAACCTCTCGTGACGGTGTAATTCAAGAAGTCCGCAAAAGAGAACATTATGAAAAGCCCTCCGTAAAAAGAAAGAAGAAGTCGGAAGCGGCAAGAAAAAGAAAATTCAAATAATAAAGTCCCGCATAAAGCGGGATTTTTTGATTGTATAGAAATAATCAATTGAAAGAACAGAATTCTGAGACTTCCGCTCACCATTATGTAACGCGGGGTTAATAACCCCGCGCTACCGGGGTGTGTGTTGCGCCCCGCTGCATAGTTCGGGTTTCGACCGCCCGTAATCACGAAAAAGACCACCGATATAACGTTCCCGCACCGGTAGCGGGCGATTATCAATCACCCGTAATTGGTTTATCTGTAAATCATTAAGCCCAGGACTTATAATCCAGGGCTACGGTTTAGGGTGGTAGCGGGCGGTTATCAACCGCCCGTAATCATGATTTATATCTACATTCTCAATCATAATTTTGTAAAAATAGTATATTTCTTTCTTATTTTCTCTTTTTGATTTTGTAAATAAAAATATTTATTTTTATTATCGGTTTTGATATAATACATTATCTTTTCAGTAAATGAAAAGGATTAAATCTATTTGTAAAGAAGGGATTTTTATTAATATTTACATAAGAGAAGACTATGAAAAAATGTCTGAAAAAGCTGCGGAAATAATCGCAAAACTCGTTAAAGAAAAGCCAAACTGTGTTTTGGGTCTTGCCACCGGTTCAACACCTATCGGAACATACAAAAAATTAATTCAAATGCATAAAGACGAAGGACTCGATTTTTCAAAAGTGAAGACCTTTAACCTCGATGAATATTATGGCTTAGGACTTGATTTAGATAAGCCTTATGCAGAAGACCAAAGTTATGCAAGATTTATGTATGAAGAACTCTTCAAGGGAATAAACGTTAAACCTGAAAACACACATATTCCAAACGGAAGAGCAAAAGACTCGGAAGCTTTTTGCAGAGAATATGAAGCAGAAATCAAAAAAGCAGGCGGAGTAGATCTTCAAGTTTTGGGCCTCGGCGGAGACGGACATTTTGCCTTCAACGAACCCGGTTCATCTCTCGCTTCACGCACCAGAAGAATTGCTTTAACCGAACAAACTCTTGATGACAACTATGAAGCTTTTTATAAAGACGCAGGATTTTCAAGAGAAGAAATGCCACATTTCGCAATAACAATGGGAATCGGCACTATTTTGGAATCAAAAAGCCTTCTTATGCTTGTAAACGGCAAGAAAAAGGCAAAGATTACGGCAAAAGCACTCGAAGGTCCTATAACATCAAGTGTAACTGCTTCATCAATTCAACTTTTCCCCGGAGAAGCTTATGTTGTATTGGATGAAGAAGCAGCTTCTAAACTTGACAGATATGATTTCTATAAACATATTGAAAAAATGGAAGCAAAATATCTGTAATAATTAAATAAGCCAAAAAACGAGCGATTTTATCGCTCGTTTTTTTATGTCGGGCATCAAAGGTTTAATATGCGGGGTTAATAACCCCGCGCTACCGGAAAGAAGTATCAAGGTAACCCTGCGCTGCCGGAAAGAAGTATAAAGGCAACCCCGCGCAACCGTATCGGGTCAATATTACGACATTGTACGATCGGCGATGCGTCACCACCCCACCGTAGCGGGCTATTATCAATCGCCCGAAGCAAATTTATTTGATTAAATTATTTTATTTGCGGATAAAACAAAGCACCGAGGGTTGCTAACCCTCGGCTACGGATAGGGTTGGTCTAACCTCTAATATCTAAAATGGCTATTATCAATCGCCCGGGATTAAACCTTCAAAATTTTCTATAAATGAAAATTAAAAACGCGGGATTATTTATCCCGCGTTTAAATAAATATCATAAATACATTTATTTGAATAAATCAAAATATTCAATGTCATCGTTGCTTAAATGCTTATATAAAAGTTCGTCGAAAATGAAATAAATTGCAGTTTTTTCATCGACAACGCCGGAATTGATTTTTTCAATAATCACCCCTGCTCGGTCAACAACCTGACTATGTAAATCTCTGTGATGCTCCCAGTCTTGATAATTATGTTCTTTCAATATTTCAAGCTCGTTATCAAAATGTTCTTTAATATGATTGACAAAGTCCTGAGCAGTTACTTTTTCGTCTCCCTCTTTCGGGGATTCCATTCTACCTATCATATTCAGCAATTGTTGATGTTCTTTATCAATTTGACTGTTATTACTCAAAGCTTTTAACACAATATCAATTTTATTATTTTTCTTGTCTAAATCTCCGATTTTATATGTTGCGATATAATTTTTCGTCTTGAGCGCCTTGTCAAGTGAAATTTCAGTTTTTTGAATCCATCTTCTTTGAGATTCATAATTCTTTCTCTCGCAAATTCCTATTGCGACATTTATTTTTTTGACCGCCGTAAATGACATTGTTGAGACTGCGGTCTTTATTTTTTCGGCAACGACCATTGCATTTTTACCGCTTGTTTTAGGCAACAACAGAATAAATCGTTCGCTTGAAAGTCTAAACAGAGCATCTGATTTTCTTGATATATCAATTATTCGTTTCGCAACCGATTTCAATATCATATCGGATATATCATAACCGTATCTGTTCGTAATTTTCTTAAACTGCACAATTTCCATTGCAAGTGCGGTTATAGGTTCGCTATATCGATCTGCGGTCTCCATTAAACTTTCGGACAAAATATCCAGGTAGTTTCTGTTGAATGCATCTGTAAGACTGTCTTTGATAGACATCATATTCAACTTTTCTTTGTAGCTGACTTTTGCCGATTGATCGGTAAATAAAACATAAAATTTATCTGTGCTTATCGGTAAAATAGTTATATCACAATATTTTTGTGAATCTCCGTCTAAACATTTCAAAA
>CABTZO010000056.1 GCA_902489335.1 uncultured Oscillospiraceae bacterium
ATCGGTTACTGTCTGAGCAGTAAAAAGCATTAGAGATATTATCGAAACAGCAAGAGCAATTGCTATGACAATCGCTATTATTTTAAGATGCACATTGGAATTATCTTTTCTATTCATTTTACTTTTATTCCTCCGAACAATGTCTTACCGTCGATATGAACTGTTATATCTTCTTTTTCCGATTCTCTAAACCTTTTTTCTTCAACGGAGCCGAATATTGAATTTGAAACTATTTTTGTTTTGACATTGTTCGGTAAAATTATATTGATCTCACCAAAGAAAGCCGTTGCAGATATAACGGCGTTTTGTTTTATCTGCGCATTTCTAAGGTCAAGTTTAACAGACCCGAAAACAGCGTCTAAATTTGCAGCTTCAAATTCTTCTTTTTCTTCAATTTTTTCTTCGGAAAAAATAGCGCTTGATTTTATTATTTTATCACCGGAATTTTCTATTTCCTTTACCTTTTCTGTTACTGTGTTTTTTCTTAATCCGTAAAAAGAAATATTAAGACCGATAAAAATTAAAACTCCGGGTAAAAACCACTTCCAAATAGTAGAAAAACTAATTATATCTTGAGCAACTAAAATAATTAGCACACCTATTCCGATACCTATTAAATTACCTATTTTATCTCTTGATGTAATAAAATCTATAAAACACGGAACGATTATAAACAGTGCCCACCATCCGTCAAAGAAAAGACTTCCTATATTTATAATTCCATTTGAATTTAAGCCCCATAAAACACCAATGATTATAAAGGCCAAACCGATTAAAACTTTTTTTAAATTTTTCATATAAACCTCCACTTGCATTACGGGTATATTTTAGTTTTATTTTGAAAAAAGTTCAATAAAAAAGCAACATTTAAGCTTCACTTATATAAGACTTTACAAAAACAAAATAATATCAGATAATGATTTAACCTAATATTTACAAAGGAGGTTATTATGAAAAAAGTTTTGAAGGCAATAGGTATATTGCTCCTGATACTGATTGTTGCAGTGTTGAGTTATGTAGCCTATGTATATTTTTCATATAACAGAATTGAAGACAACCAAAAGTTATCTGTTCAAACAGACAATGTAAATGCTGAAAAAGTAAAGACCGGCAAGCAATATAGAATTGTTTCATACAATGTCGGCTTCGGTGCCTACACTCAGGATTTCAGTTTTTTCATGGACGGCGGTAAATATTCCCGTGCAAAAAGCAAGGACAGTGTTATAAGTTCAATAACCGGTGCCGCAAATACGCTCAGCACTTTAAACCCTGATTTTGCAATGATAGAAGAAGTCGATTTACATTCAACAAGAAGTTATCATGTTGATCAATATAAATTATTCCAAGATACATTTAATAAAAACAAAGATTACAACTCGGATTATGCGATAAATTATGACTCAGCATATTTGTTTTACCCGATTAAAAAGCCTCACGGCAAAAGCAAATCCGGAATTGCGTTTTTTGCAAAAGCACCTGTTACTTCAGCGCTCAGAAGGAGTTTCCCGATTTCCACATCTTTTTCAAAATTCTTCGATCTTGACAGATGTTACTCCGTATCAAGAATTCCTGTTGAAAACGGAAAAGAATTAGTATGTATCACCGTTCATATGTCAGCATACGGTCATGATGAAAATGTCAGAAAAGGACAAATCGGCATGCTCGTAGATGAAATGAATAAAGAATATGCCAAAGGAAACTACGTTATAATCGGCGGCGACTTTAACCATGACTTAAAATCAAAAGCGACAACAGAAAAGGTTGCCGACTGGGCTTTCCCGTTTCCGAGAAAATCTATACCGGAGCATTTCTCACTTGCATTAGACACCTTGCCGGAGGATAAGCAAAAAGAACTTTGGGACACCTGCAGATTTACCGATAAACCATACGTTCCGGGCAAAAGTCAGACTATCACTTTAGACGGATTTATTCTTTCAGACAACATAAACATCAAGAATTACGAAACCTATAAATCTAACTTTATGTATTCGGATCACGAACCCGTTTATATGGATTTCGAGCTCAAATAAACAATAATTTTTAATAAAACAAAAACAAGCAGTTTTTTACTGCTTGTTTTTTTCTTTAATTACGCCATTAATAGTCTCAATTAAATGCATAGTGCAAATAATCGGATGATAAAACATCATACGAGGCCCCGAGTAACGCATAACTTCTTTTACCTTTTCACGCATTTCAGATTTATAACAATGACAAGGGCACTGTGAGCAAAAAGTCTTATCGTTTCCCCATCTGCAATGATCAAGTCTAAAAATCGAATAATCCAACAAAGCTTGACAATCATTACAGAGATTGCCTTTATTTGTTTTATGAATACCGTTACAATATATTTTTATCATTTCGGGCAGAATCTCTTTTTCTCGTGTCAGTCTGTCTTTCTTCATGATAATCTACCTCTGTAAACCGTATATGATTCATCGGCAATTTTAGAAGTTGACTTTCTGTGAGATACGAGAACTATGCTTTTATCTTTCTTTGCTTCAACTATAGACTTAAGTATGTTTCCCTCATTTAGAGAATCAAGATTGCTTGTAGGCTCATCTAACATAATCATAGGAGAATCATAAATAAAAGCTCTCGCAAGCCCTATTCTCTGTTTTTCCCCATCGGAAAGCAAATCACCAAGTTCACCGACATTTGTTTCATAACCCTTTGAAAGTGTCATAATGAAATCGTGAATAGATGCTTTTTTGCAAGCTTCTTCAACTTTTTGCCTGTTTGCCTTGTGATTTCCAATTTTTACATTATTTTCAATTGTATCATTAAAAAGCTGTGTTTCTTGACTTACTAAACTTTGATTATTTCTAAGTGAAGTTGTTTTGATGTTTTTAATGTTTTCCCCCGACATGTCAATTTTTCCGGCTTGAACATCCCAAAATCGCATCATTAATTTAAGAGCTGTTGACTTGCCTGAGCCACTGGGCCCGGTTATAGAAATAATTTTGTTATTTGGTATTGTCATATTAAAGTCTTCAAGTATTTTTTCTTTATCATATGAAAACTCAACTTTTTCACATTGCATTCCGTCAAATTGTACTTCTTTTCCACCGAAGTTTTCTTCAACTACAGGATTTTCATTAATAATTGAAAGTACTCTCTCTCCGCTTGCAAGTGTATGCGTAAGGTTGCCTGCAAGATTTGAAAGAGCAACAACCGGTCCGAATGAGCTCATCATTGAAACTGTCGAAACAACAATTCCATCAAATTTGACTATACCCTTGTTGTAAAGAAAGACGGCTACTAAAAAAATAGCAGTTGAGAAAAATATGATTGCTGTATCAGTTAGAGATATATTTTTTCCTTCAAGTCTTTTAAGATTTTTCTGAAGGGAATTTAATTCATCTGTTTTCTTATTCATCTCTTTAAGCCTGCTACTCGTTGCGTTATATCGGATTGATTCTAAAAGACCTCGCATACTTTCAAGAACATAACCTGAAAGAGCACCTGAATTAGTTCGATAGGTCATACCAATGTTCTTATTGAATTTAGAAGATAAAATAGGAATAATTGCACCTACCGTAAAATATGCAACAAAAGCGACAAGTGAAAGCCAAAGACTATATCTGCCTATGAAAATCAGCATAACAGTACTTGTTAAAATTGCTATGCAAATCGGAGAAATAGTGTGAGCGTAAAAAACCTCTAATAGTTCAATATCACTTGTAATAACCGAAATTAGATTGCCCTTATCTTTCCCTTCCAATTTAGCAGGAGTAAGGCGTCGGAGTGATTTAAAAACTTTGTCACGAATAAGTGCAAGGAGCTTAAACGCAATATAGTGATTACAAGCTTGTTCTCCATAGTGAAGAAATCCACGCAATATGGCAAAAATTATAATAAAAATACAGCCTGTTTTAATTGCGACACCGCCTGAAATACCCGAAGCTGTCAATAAAGTCATACTGCCTAACACTGTGATTTGAATAGCACAAAAAAATCCAATAACACCAAGAAAAACTGCAAGAGCCATAAAATGTCGGAGTGGTTTTACAAGCGTTATGAGTTTCATCATTATTTTGAAGCCTGATTGTTTTCTTTTCATCAATCTTCCTCCTTTGCATATTTTTCAAGTTCTGCTTGAGTCATATACATAAATTTGTACTTCTTGTCTTGCTTAATTAGTGTTTTGTGTGTTCCCTCTTCTTCAATTTTCCCTTCATCAAGCAAAATTATTTTATCACTTGGTTTTACATTTTTAAGTCTATGAGAGATAAGAATTATCGTTTTATTTTTAGCCATATTGTGAATTACAGCCATAATATCATTTTCACTTTCTGCATCGATATTTGATGTAACTTCATCAAATATATAAATCGGTGTATTGTGCATTAAAGCTCTTGCAATAGCGAGTCTTTGTCTTTGACCTCCCGAGAAATTACTGCCTTGCTGATTTAGTTTAGTTTCAAGACCGTCATTTTCCGCAAGGAAAGACCAAAGGTTAACAGCTTTAAGGGCATCAATCATTTTTTCTTCACTTGCATTCTTGTCTGCTATAACGAGATTATCTTTAACCGTGCCGGCAAAAATATAAGAGTTGAAATTAACAGATGTTATATTTTGCAGAATTACAGTTTCATCAATATCCTTAATTTCCACACCGTCTATAGTGATACTTCCGTTATATCCTTTGCTTATACCACAAAGTAGACCGGCAAGAGTGCTCTTTCCGCATCCTGATTCTCCAACGATAGAAACAAGACTGTTATTATCTATAACTGTACTTATTCCGTTAAGAACGGTTTTATCGCCGTCATATGAAAATGAAAGATTGTCTATAATAATATTTTTTTCAAAACTTGAAGGCTCTTTGCTACCCCGTTCTTCTTCAGGCATATCAAGAATATTAAAAAGTTTATCGCTTGCTGCCATACCGTTCATAGCAACATGGAAAAATGAACCAAGAAGTCTTAACGGCAGGAAAAATTCAGCTGCAAGCATAATTATAAGAAAAGCTTCAGGTAAAGTAATTATTCCATTTTTGACTTGGATTATTGCAACTACAACACCAACTGCGCTGCCGCCATAAGCAATTATATCCATAACGCTTACCGAATTAAGTTGCATTGTCAAAACTTTCATTGTTATTTTTCTGAATTCTTCAGCTTTTGCATTCATCTCAATGTTTTTTCTCTCGTCAGCTTGATAAACTTTGAGTGTTGTTAATCCCTGAATATTTTCAAGAAAAGTATCGCCTAAATTCGTATATATTCCCCAATATTTACTCAATAATTTTTTTGCGATTTTTTGAACTGCTACAATTGAAATTGGAATCAAAGGTACACAAAACAGTAGGATAACGGAAGCTTTTAGACTTACAAACGATAGAACTATAAATAAGGTTAGTGGTGCAAGCATAGCAAAGAAAAACTGCGGTAAATATTTTCCAAAATATAGTTCAAGTTGGTCAATTCCTTCAACAAAAACTTGAATTACCTCGGATGTCGACACCCTTTCATTGTATGAGGCACCTATTCTTGTCAACTTTTTATACATCTTTTGGCGAAGTACTTTTTTTACTTCACCGGAAGCATAAAATGAAGTTTTAGACGAAAAGAATCCACAAAGATAACGCAATACCATAACGAACAAAATACCAAAAACAGATGGCAAAGCTGAAGTAAAGTTAATTACCTTTCCATCTAGAATTTTCCCTATAAGATCAGAAAAAATAAACATCATTACAATATTTGCACAAGCCTTCAGCCATTGTGCGAAAACTGTTAAAGCTATGTATTTTTTTGATGACGGGACTTGATTTATAAGTCTTGTTTTAATCATTTTTTCTCCTGAAAGTTGTTTTTTAATTAATTAATTAATTAAAAAAATAACAGGTTAGACACTGCTAACCTGAATTTATTTTATCAAAGTGATGACAAATGTCAATAACGAATCACTTTGTTGACAAAACGAAATGTAGTCTGTTACAGACAAGCTAAACTCCCATCTACCAAAGTAAGACAAAATTGTCTTAATATTGTCTTAAATGTTCCGATTCAGTCCAAATGTTATATCACAAATCAGAAAATAAATATAAAAATAACCCTTGTAACCTAACGTTACAAGGGTTATTTTATTGGCACGCCGAAGAAGATTCGAACTCCCGACCTTTTGGTTCGTAGCCAAACGCTCTATCCAGCTGAGCTA
>CABTZO010000057.1 GCA_902489335.1 uncultured Oscillospiraceae bacterium
GACGGACTTGAACCCCCGACCTGCTGATTACAAATCAGCTGCTCTACCAACTGAGCTACATCAGCTTATGTAACATACCAAAATGATGCTTTGATAATATAACACAAAAGAAAATCGTCGTCAAGAATAAGTTTTACGTCTTTATAATTTTTCATAACTAAAAATCTGCTTGGTATATTTGATAATCTAATTGTGCGTATGTAGTATAATAGGTATATTAATTCAAAATAGGAGATAAAATGCAAGATTTAAAAATCAAAGATTTCGATAAAATATTTTCCATGTTAACAGATAATTTTACCAATGATGAACACAGAAATTACGACAGACAAAAAGAGCTTTTATCAAATGAATTATATAAAATTAAAGTTACGAGAAAAAACGATGAAATAAAAGCTTTTGTCGCTTTTTGGACGTTCAAAAATTTTATTTACATTGAGCATCTGGCTGTCGACAAATCTTGTCAAGGCACAGGCATAGGGACAGAAATTTTAAAAGAACTTTTAGATAATACCGGCAAGATTATTGTTTTAGAAGTTCAGCCGCCAAAAGACGCAAATTCAAAAAGAAGAATCAAATTTTATAAAACCAATGGATTTCATTATAATGATTATGAATATTTACAGCCGGCGTATTCAAAAGATAAAAATGATATTGAATTAAAAATTTTAAGTTCAACAAGAAAAATAAATGATGAAGAATTTAATGAAGTAGTAAATTATTTATATAAATATGTATATAACCAAAAAGAAAAGGAGAATTAAATGGATTTATTAAAATTATTCAATGAACGATATTCAGAGCGTTCTTTCAGCTCAGAAAAAATCGAAGACGAAAAGCTCGATAAAATTTTAGAAGCCGGAAGAATTTCACCGACAGCAAAAAATAATCAGCCACAAAGATTTTTTGTTATCAAAAGCAACGAAGGACTCGAAAAAGCAAAAAATATAACACCCAAGCCCTTGGATGCTCCGATCATTATTCTGTTTTGCTATGATAAAACTGTTGTTTGGCAAAATCCAAATGATAAAGTTTTTGAAAATTATAACTCGGGAGAACAGGATTGCTCAATAGCAGCGACTCAAATGATGTATCTAGCGCAGAGTATGGGAATTCATTCGCTTTGGATAAGAGGTTATGATTCGTCAAAGATTTTTGATAACTTTGATATTCCGGAGAATATGGTCCCGGTTTTTATGCTTGCACTCGGATATCCGTCAAAAGACGCTAAGCCAAGCAGCCGTCATTTCGAGAGAAACGATATAGATTATTTTGTAACAGAAATTTAAGTCAAAATATAAAAGCCTCATCGAACGATGAGGCTTTTTCTTTTATATTTTTACAATTCCAAAGAAAGTGTTTATTTGAACCAAAGTAATAAATAAAAGTATAGGTGTGGCAACATATTTGACACTCATCTTAAAGAACCTTTCGGTTTTATAATTACTTCCGATTTTTAATTCATCATCAAGGATTTTAGGATTAACCCATCCAAGCAATATAGAAAGCATAAGTCCGCCTAAAGGCATCAATATTCCCTCTGCGAAAAGATCAAATACATCCAGCCAAGTTTGAAGACCAAAAGGATGCCAAAGTCCCTTTGCACCTAAAGCGTCAACACATACAAGGGTTGCGCCCAATAAAGTTATTGCCATAACAGTAAAAGACATAAGTACTCGATTTGGTTTTTTTCCGCGCGCAATTTGACCGTCAAGCATTGCAGAAATCGTACCCTCTGACATAGCAATTGACGATGTGAAAGCGGCAAACAAAACTAACAAATAAAACAGTGTTCCAAAAAATGGTCCGGTTTTACCCAAATCATTGAATACCGCTTGAATCGAAACAAAGAGCAATCCGGGACCGCCGGATGGTTCAAGATTAAAAGCGAAAACAGCCGGCATAACAGCCATAGCAGCTAAGATTGCGATCAAAGTGTCCGAAAAAGTAATGATTGCCGCATTTTTTTCAATATTCGTTTTTTTGTTTAAATATGAACCAAAGGCGATAATAGCACCTGAACTCAACGAAAGAGAAAAGAACATCTGACTTCCTGCTGCACCGAGCACTTTAAGAAAACCGGTTCCTTTAAAAACAGTAAAATCCGGCTTAAAAACATATTCCAGTCCTGCTGTAGCACCCGGCAAAGTGCAAGCTCTTATTACTATTATTATCAGCATAACGGTTAAGGTAGGCATCGCAAAAGCAGAAAACTTTTCAATACCTCCGGAAACACCGAGACTTACAATTAAAATAGTTAAAACATGAAAGATCCATGTATATACTAATGGATCAAGACCTGCCGAAATAAAGTTTGTAAAATAATCAGCAGAATCAGCTCCTCCTATGCCAAAGGAAAGATGCAGCAAATCGCCAAGATTTGCAATAAAATATTTCATTATATATCCGCCAAAAACCGAGTAAAAGCAGAGAAGGAAAACCGGAGCCAAAACCGCAAACCATCCATTAAATGTAAAGCGCTTATCAATTTGTTTGTATGCCTGAATTCCTCCTTTTTCTGTCTTTCTGCCGATAGCAATTTCCCCCATTACAAGTGGAAAACCAACGGCAATTACAAGCAGAATATATACTATTAAAAAAGCAAATCCGCCGTTTTGTCCCATTTTATATGGGAATCCCCAAAGATTTCCAAGTCCGACAGCAGATCCGATTGATGCAGCTAAAAATCCGAAATTAGTCGCGAACTTGCCCTTGTTCTTTTCTTTACCGTTTTGCATGTTTCACTTTCCTTTCTTTAAGTAAATATACTAAATGTTTTATCACTTTACAGTGTAAAATACAACATGTCCTATATTTTGCAACAATTTATTGATTTCTTCAAGTCTAAATTTTACATAGAAATAAGAATCGGCAAAATTTATATTTATTTTTTTCATATATAAATATTCTTTGTTATATTTTTATCAATAATAAACAAATTTCATCTTCATGTTGACAATAATTTTGTATAGGTATACAATCCCTACAAATAAAGTTCTAAAATTATTAAAGGGGGAAAATTATGGCGATAGAAAAAAGATCAATTGATGAAATAATGGCCGGTATGAGAGAATACTATGAAAGTGGTATAACTCAAGATGTTGACTGGCGTATTATGCAATTGCGTAAACTCAGAGATGCCGTAAAACAAAATGAGTTAGAATTGCTTGATGCAATGAAAGAAGATTATCACAAAAACGCCTTTGATACTTGGGGATATGAGCTTGCAGGATTTTATGCGGAAATCGATGACACGATCAGACATTTGAGAAGATGGGCAGCTCCGAAAAAATCTCCGTCCGCACTTTTCAATATACCTTCATATACTGTAAATTACAGAGATCCATACGGCGTAGTTTTGGTAACCAACGCATGGAACTTCCCGGTTTTCTGTGGCTTAGTTCCTTTATTGGGCGCAATTGCAGGCGGTAACTGCTGTGTATTCAAAACTTCAAGATATGTTAAAAAGACTTCCGCTTGGATTGAGAAAATTATATCTGAAAACTTCAGCCCAAATTATATTACTGTGCTTTCCGGCGGTCGTGAAGAAAACGCAAACTTGTTTAAGGCTCCTTTCAACTTCAGTTTCTTTACAGGCTCTACAACCGTTGGTGCTCTGTTGATGACCGAACAGGCAAAACATGTATCACCCTGTATCCTTGAGCTCGGCGGAAAATCTCCGACTTATGTTGATCCTTCGGCAAACTTGAAAGAGGCTGCAGAAGTAATTTCTTGGGCAAAATGTTGTAACGGCGGTCAAGTTTGTGTTGATCCCGACTACATTATGGTTCATGAAGTTGTATATGATCAGTTTATGAAACTATTCAAGGAATCCTTCAAGAAAAATCATTATAAAAACGGCAAATTGAAAGAAGGATTCTGTGGAATCGTTTCCGACAAACATGCGAAAAAATTACTTTCATTTATTGAGCCCGAATATGTCACTTTCGGCGGCAACTATGATGACAAAAAGCGTGTTTTGGAACCTACAATAATGGAATTCGGTATGGCAAGTGACGAACTTATCGAAAAACATAAGGCATTCCAAGAAGAAATTTTCGGCACGGTTATTCCGGTTGTTAAAGTTAAATCCAAGGAACACGCTGTTGACTTTATTCATGGCGTTTCTAAGAAATACGGACTTGACGGAATCGAAGCGAAACCTCTTGCATTCTATATCTTCTCTTATGATAAAATGGTTGATGATTATATGCTGTCAAATATTCAATCAGGCGGAGCTGCTATAAACAGTGCTATTCTTCATATTATCGGTGCTCCGTTTAACGGAACCGGATTTTCCGGAAACGGCGACGGATACCATGGTGAAGAGACATTCAAAGTATTTACACATAACAGAACGGTGCAAGTTCATCGCTGCGGAACACCTGTTCATCGTGCTATCAACTATATGCTTTTCCCGCACGATCCGATTGTAAAAGTTTGGCCAAAGCTCATGGAAAAACTTCCGCTCGACAAACTACCTCAATTCTTGATGATACCTCCAAACAAGTGGTTCTAAATCAAAATCCTCATTATCGATAGACGATAATGAGGATTTATTTTTTTATATTTTTTTATTTTATTGACAAAGCAGCGTCATATCCTCCGCGAACTGCGTGAGCGATTGTTCCGCTCTTTTGAGCGTCTCCTGCAAGTGCAATTTTCATTTTGCTTGATTTGAGTTCATCGTAAAGATTTTTTACCGGACGAACGCCCATTGCCAAAACAACCATGTCTGCGGGAATAGTTTTTCTGTTTTTCTTTTTGACCGATTCGACTATTACACCGTCATCCTTAACTTCGACAAGTTTATAATCCGTCATGAACTTTGCTTCACCCTTTGAAATACGTTCAAGAGAATCTTCTTTGAGCTGGAACCATGTTCCGGGAGCAAGATCTCTTGCCATTTCAATTATTGTAACATTATTGTATTGTTCAACGAGCTCTTCGGCAGTTTCAAGTCCGGTCATTCCGGAACCGACAACAACAACATTCTGTTTTTCAGACTTTATGCTTTTCATTATGATATCGGTTGAACTTTTAACAATAGACTTGTCAATTCCGGGAATTGATTTCGGGAATATCGGTGTACCGCCTGTTGCAATTATTACTCCATACGGATTCAATTTCTTAATTTCATCGGCTGACATTTCGGTATTGTATTTTATTTCGACGCCTTGTTTTTTCAAAGCATTCTCCAAATCCTCAATAGCCCAATATAGTTTTGTGCGTAAATGTGGAGTTGAAGCTGTCAAAATTTGTCCGCCCGCTTTTGAATCTTTTTCATAAACAGTTACATCAAAGCCACGACGCGCCATAACTTGAGCTGCCATAAGTCCGGCAGCTCCGGCTCCGATAACAGCTATCTTTCTGCCGTTTCCGTCTTTTGTTATCTTAGAATCGGAAATCTCATGACCTAAGGCCGGGTTAAGAGCACATTCTCCGGCAAGTCCTTTGCCGAAATGAACAGCGGCATGATCAATACATGAAGCCATACAATGAATACAGCCTATGCAACGAATGATTTCATCGTCTCTTCCCTGCTGTGCTTTGTTAGCCCAATCCGGATCGCAGAAAAAGTTTCTTGCCGAACCGACGAAGTCTCTGTTATTGCTTTGAAGCAGGTCTTCAGCTTGCTTTGGAGAACGGATATATGCGGCACCGCCAACCGGAATTGTCTTAACAACCGATTTTATCTCTGCAGCGAGATAATCTCTCCAACCTACTTCAAAAGAAGTCGGCTCAAGCCAATAGCTGTATGTGTCATATCCGGCACAGCTTACATCTAATGCGTCAATTCCCAAATCTTCAAGGTGTTTGGCAATTTTCTTTCCTTCTTCAATTGTATATCCCTTGCCCGGTTTACCGATTTTTTCATACATTTCATCGACAGTCAGACGAACCATAATGGGATAATCTTTTCCGCATTTTTCACGAATTCCCAAAATAATTTCATCTAAAAATCTCATTCTGTTTTCGAAACTGCCGCCATATTCATCGGTTCTGTGATTTGTATTTGGACTCAAAAATTGATTTATCAAATAACCATGCGCAGCATGAAGTTCAACAAGATCAACTCCTGCCTTCTTACATCTGA
>CABTZO010000058.1 GCA_902489335.1 uncultured Oscillospiraceae bacterium
ACTTTTATTATATTTCAATATATAATCAATACCTGTTCGCGAGAGTGGCGGAATAGGCAGACGCGCACGTTTGAGGGGCGTGTGGTATTACCATACGGGTTCGACCCCCGTCTCTCGCACCAAAGCACATATACCGACGGTATATGTGCTTTTTTATTTTACAAAATTTGAAAATGATTCTTGTGATAATCGATCAAATTTTCCCTTTTCATTTTACCAAGCTCTTTAGAAAGAGCCGTTCTTTCGACATTTAAGTAATCGGCAAATTGCTGTCTGTTAAAAGGAATATCAAAACTACGGCTCTGTTTTTTTATAGACTCGGCATTAAGATAAGACATCACCCTTTTTCTTATGCTTTTTGCCGAAGTATCAAAGTTTTTTGCCGATAAGATTAAATTTTTTCTTGCACAAACAGACAAAAGATTCAAAATAAATTTATTGATCCATGTCTTTTCAAAATCAACAAAGCTGCTTAAAGAACCGACATTCAAAAGTATAATTTCACTTTTTTCGTTTGCGACGGCGTCAACCAAAAGTGTTTCATTAAGCAGTGCATAGGTTTCCGCAAAAATACCGCCTTTTTTTATAATCGTTAAAATTGTTCGATTGCCCCATAAATCATTACTTTCGACAGTAACTCTGCCGGATAAAACAATTCCTAAGATTTTAGTCTTTTCACCCGCATGAAAAATTATATTGTCTTTATAATAATTCGTTTTTCTCGCATTAAAAAATTTTAAGGCTTCGTCAATTTCATTTTCATTCATATTATTAAAAAGAATACAATCTCCGATATCAAAGACATCCGTTTTATTTTGATCAGGCATAATAAATCTCCAAAATTTTTTAACATGTGGTTATAACCACATATTTTTTTATATCATTATAATATAATTTATTTGTAAATAGAAGGAGGATAAACCATGATAAGAAAAATTATTCATATCGATGAAGATAAATGTAACGGTTGCGGACTCTGTGCTCATGCCTGTCATGAGGGTGCGATTGACATTATAAACGGAAAAGCAAAACTGGTAAGAGAACATTATTGTGACGGTTTAGGAGACTGTCTGCCGAGTTGTCCGACAGGAGCAATTACTTTTGAAGAGCGAGAAGCACCGGAATATGATGATACAGCTGTAAAAAAAGAGCAGGAAGACATAAGAAAAGCAGCTATGAATATGACAAAAGAAGAAATTATGCAAATTGAAGATGAAAACAAAAGAAGAAAATATATGAAGGCTAAGATGAAGGAAAACGGAGAATTGAAACAAAATGCGCATTCAGGATGTCCCGGTTCAAGAGTAATGCAAATTAACAGACAAGCAGAAAAAAACGAAGTTGATAACACTAAAAAATCAAATCAAACCTCAAGACTTCAAAATTGGCCCGTTCAAATAAAACTTGCACCTGTTAAAGCACCTTATTTCGACGGAGCAAAACTTCTGATTGCGGCAGATTGTACTGCTTATGCATACGCGTCCATGCATGAAGATTTTATGAAAGGAAAAGTTACAATTATTGGTTGTCCAAAACTCGACGACATCGATTACAGTGAAAAGTTGACTCAGATTATTGCACAAAATGACATTGAGTCTGTGTCTATAGTGAGAATGGAAGTACCGTGCTGTGGCGGTCTTGAGATTGCAGCGAAAAAAGCCTTGCAAGCAAGCGGCAAGTTTATACCATGGGAAATTGTAGTTGTCGGAATAGACGGTAGTATTAAAGAATAGAGGTGTCAAATTATGTATAAAAACATTGAGAAAAATGTAAAGCTAAATTTAAAAGATCAAATTTCATATCAACCGGGACAGGTTGTAAGTAAAACTTTGGTTCAAAATGATGCATTGAGCTTAACTCTTTTCGCTTTCGATAAAGATGAAGAAATCTCAACTCTCAAATCCGACGGAGATGCAATGGTAACCGTAATAGACGGAAAAGGAAGATTTACAGTCGGTGAAGATGTATTTTATCTTGAAAATGAAGATACTTTGATTATGCCAAAAGGTATCCCACACTCAGTTTACGGAGAAGAAAAATTTAAGATGATACTGACTGTTTCTTTTTAAAAAACATATAAATCAAATTATCTTTTGTATGAAAAAATGCACCCTCTGTTTGGGTGTATTTTATATTGCTTGTAAAATATATTCTTAAATGATAACATTAAAAATATGAAACAAAAAGAAATGCCCCTTGTTGAGATTTACACAGACGGTGCCTGTTCGGGAAATCCCGGTCCGGGAGGATACGGCGCAATTTTGGTCTATAAGGGCAAGGAAAAAGAAATAAGTGGCGGCGAAAAAGATACTACAAATAACAGAATGGAACTTTTAGCTGTTATAAAGGCTCTTGAGAGTCTTAAGTTTCCATGTCGTGTCAATATAACTACCGATTCCAAATATGTCTCCGACGCTATAAACAAAAAATGGCTGGATTCTTGGGTTAAAAATGATTGGAAGCGTGCAAAAAACAAGGAAGTTTTGAATTCCGATCTTTGGAAAAGACTACATAAACTTCTTGATATTCACGACACAAAATTTTATTGGATAAAGGGACACGACGGTCACCCATATAATGAGCGATGTGATGAACTTGCAAAGAGTTTTTATTTGAATTTACTTAATTAGGAGAAAATATGCAAAGAAAAATAAATCAATCCGTAGAAGATTATTTGGAAACCATTTTAATTCTCTCCAAAAATTTAGACAAAGTGCGCAGCATTGATATTGCCAAATATATGAACATTAGCAAACCGAGCGTAAGCGTTGCAATGAAAAAGCTTCGTGAAACGGAAGATATTTTTGTGGATAAAAAAGGTCATATATATCTCACGGAAAAAGGAAACAAAACCGCAACTTCGGTTTATGAAAAGCATGAGTTTTTGAGAAACTTTTTCATTGACTTGGGAATTGAGCCGGAACTTGCAAAAAATGATGCCTGTGCGATTGAACACGTCATCAGCGAAGAAGTTTTTGACGCTTTCAAAAAATATGTAAACAATAAATAAAAAACGCCCAAATCAATTGATTTGGGTATTTTTATTTTTATGTAATTTTTTATTTTATTTTACTGTCACAATACGCGCAGTATTTATCTTTTCCGTTAGTCACAACAAGGTTTTCAAGATATGTTTCTTTATTAGTTATGCATTTTGGATTATTGCATTTTATTTCACTGTTTTTGTAGTTTATCGGTCTGTTTTGATCAGTATCGAGCATTTTTATAATCAGTGCCATTCTCGCATACATTCCGTTTTTAGCCTGCTCAAAATATTTTGCTCTTTCGTCATCATCAACTTCAATTTCTATTTCATCTATCTTCGGAAGCGGATGCATAATTATCATATCGTCTTTTGCCTGTTTTAACTTATCCTTTGTAAGTATAAACAGGCCTTTTTGTTTTTGATATTCCTCTTCGCTGTCAAATCTTTCTTTTTGTATTCTGGTCATATACAAAACATCCAAATCGCCGATACAATCTTCTATTGCATCTGAATAAGTAAATTTAATGTTTCTCTCTTTCATAAAATCTTCAACATATTCGGGAAGTGCGAGTTCTTTGGCTGAAATTATATAAAATCTGTTATTTTCATATCTGCTCATCGTTTTTATGAGTGAATGGACTGTTCTGCCATTTAGCATATCTCCGCAAAGTCCGATTTTCAAATTATCGAGCCTTCCCTTTTCACTCTTCAAGGTTACAACATCTGTAAGTGTCTGCGTAGGGTGCATATGTCCCCCGTCTCCTGCATTTATAATCGGAGTATCAATAAATTGAGAAGCCGCAAATGCCGTGCCCTCAAAAGGATGTCTTATTACGATTATGTCTGCGTAATTTGCAAAAATTTTTATAGTGTCTTTCAAGTTTTCGCCCTTTGCCACCGATGAATTCTTAGGATCATCAAATCCTATTACCTGGCCGCCCAAACGAAGCATCGCCGTTTTAAAAGACATCTGTGTTCTGGTAGACGGTTCATAAAACAAGGTCGCCATGATTTTGCCATGACAATAATCCATATATTTTTCCGGATTTTTTTTGATTTTCAAAGCTAAATCGATAAGTTTTTCTATATCGTTAAGCTCTAAATCATACAAATCAATAAGACTTTTTTCTATCATTATCTATATCGCCTTTCTTTACCTTGAAGATTAAATCTTCTTTTGTTATACTTTTTTCTATCACAAATAAAGGAGAAAACTATGCCTATCATAATTGACAATCAATTGCCCGCTAAACATAACCTTGAACTTGAGAATATTTTTGTTATGTCAGATTCTCGTGCATACACACAGGATATTCGTCCTCTTAAAATTTTGATTGTAAACTTAATGCCGAAAAAAATCGAAACTGAGACTCAAATTCTAAGGCTTTTAAGTAATTCTCCGCTTCAAATAGATGTCGAACTTTTGCAGATGACTTCACATAAAAGTAAAAACACACCATCTGAACATATACATAAGTTTTATAAAAACTTCGATCAAATAAAAGACGAAAAGTTTGACGGAATGATAGTAACCGGTGCTCCGGTTGAAACGCTTGCATATGAAGATGTAGATTATTTTGAAGAGCTATGCAAAGTGTTTGACTGGTCAAAGACTCATGTATATTCAAATCTGTTTATCTGCTGGGCCGCTCAAGCTGCCTTGTATCGTAAATATAATATAAACAAGTATCCTCTAAGCAAAAAATTATTCGGTGTATTTGAGCAGCATACAAAAAATCCTTTCCATGCTCTCACAAGAAATTTAGATGATGTTTTTTATATGCCTCACTCAAGATATACACAGATAAAAGCTGATGATATTGAAAGAGAAGAAGACCTTGAAATTTTAGCAGGTTCGGATTTGTCGGGTGCCAGCATTATTGCCGATAAAGCATGTCGAAATTTTTATATCTTAGGTCACCTGGAATATGACAGAATTACACTTGCAAATGAATATTTTCGCGATAAAAACAAGGGTCTTAAAACCGCTCTTCCTTATAATTATTTTCCAAACGACAACACCGAAAAAACTCCTCCGCTTATTTGGCGTCAAAGTGCAAGCGTGATTTTCTCAAATTGGCTCAACTACTTTGTTTATCAAAAAACGCCTTACGACATTAATAAAATTAAATAATTTACTGTAAATCATATTTTCGTTCATGAAAATATGATTTTAATTTACTCGTAAATAGCTCTGTGCCTTTATGGTAAACGAGTTATATGTAACATCTTTGTTATTGTAATTAACATAAATATGTGTTCCGTTATTGTATTCGGTCATAAACAGACCATCGGCGACTTTAGTATTATTTTTAATCTTTGTATATCTTAAATCTTTGAACGCATCCTTGAAAGCTTTATAATCTGACGAAGCCTGTTTCATATTATCCTCATAAAAAGTTTTATTATCATCATCGGAAAAAGACCACATATAACTTGGAACAGCTCCGTATTCAATAGATTTAAGCATCAGGATTTTTGGGTTAGCATCTAAGTTAAAGTAACCAAATGAGTAATCCATATTTCCGTGTAATATCATTTGAACAAACGGAACAGCATTGTAAAATTCGTTGTTCTTATAGGTGTTTTTATAGGGCAAATTATAAACAACATCAGTCTCAAAAAGAGAATATGCGTTTCCGTGTTCTACTGCAGTATCTCTTGAATTAGATAAAAGTTTAATTTGATTTTTAACAACCGTGCTTGTTTCTTGACGATTCATTCGACTGTTATAAAAGTCGGAATATAAAACTTTGGAAGCATCTGAAACACAGTAGCCGGTTACTTCTCTCTTCTTCATATTTCTAAGAAACGGGATTACATAGTTTTCGCCCTTTCTGAGAGATGAAGGATATACTTTTTCTACGTTTGGTCCTGTATAATTTATCATTCGTCCCTTTATGTCAAAAACTTTTCTTTTGCAAGACTTGTGTAGCTTTGTGTCTATAAATAAATTGCATTCCTGTGTTTTTACATAGTCATTGAGTTCACGAAAAGAGCTCTTTGTTCCGAGAGATTTAGATAGTTTTGCAAAATTCAAAGATTTCTGAGATCGGAAGAGCACACGTCT
>CABTZO010000059.1 GCA_902489335.1 uncultured Oscillospiraceae bacterium
CTTGTAGCGGGAAAAACGCTGATTGTCATTGCACATCGATTATCTACTATCACATCAGCCGATAAGATTATCGTCATGAATGCAGGAAATATAGAAGCGGAAGGAAAACATGAGGAGCTTACCCAAAATTGTGTTCTTTACAGAGAACTTTGGAATACACATATCAGCACGCTTGATATGAAGGAGGTATCAGCATGATTCAGATGTTCAGACGACTTTTGGATTTTTCCGGAATGGAAAGAAAAAGATTGATTTTATCGTTTATTTTTCATATGTGCAATTCCGTGTTTGAGATGCTTCCCATTATGGCTGTGCTTGCAGTTTTGAACGGAATACTATTATCACTTTCAAGTGGCTTCATGTCGATTAAAACAATATGGGCAGCCTTGGGGATTATGCTTTTAAGTATTTCAGGACGCATTCTATTTACGAATCTTTCCGCTGTAAAAAGAACCCTTGGAAGCTTTTCCATGTGTTCCAAATGGCGCATGGAGCTTGGCGAAAAATTAAAACGCGTACCTATGGGATATTTTAATGAGCATCGCCTTGGAGATATTACAGCGGCAGTTACTACAACACTTGGAGATCTGGAAACCAATGCAGTTACCGTCATGGAAGCGGTAGCCGGAGGATTTATCCACGCTGCAGTGATAGGGATATGGCTTTTGTTTTATGAATGGAAAATTGGAGTTTTGATGTTCATAGGGCTTTTTCTTTCCCTTTGTGTGTACGCAAAAACACAAAAAGCTGGTATGAAATATTCTCCGCGCAGGCAAGCTGCACAGGCCGGACTTGTTACAGGCATTTTAGAATATATACAGGGGATGTCCGTGATAAAGGCATTCGGACTTGCCGACCGTTCGGACAAATCCGTAGACGCTGCAATCAATGAAAGCGCAGAGGCAAACATTGCTTTAGAAAAAGTTTTCTCCGGCTTAGCTGCCGTCTTTCAAATGATATTCAAATTTGCCAGATTCGCAATCCTTGTTGTTGCACCATACCTGCTTATGAACGGAGAAATAACTCCTGAAAAGTGCCTGCTCCTTATTGTCGCAAGCTTTATGATTTATACGACTGTGGAGCTTGCAGGAAGTACGGCTGCCGTTGCAAGAGTTGTGGATGCTTCTTTAGACAGATTGGAAACAATATCCAATATTCCCCTTCTTGATGAAAAGGGAACAGACCTTATCCCGAAAGCATACGACATAACCGTTTCAAACATTTCCTTTGCATATGAGGAAAAGGAAATTCTGCACGATGTAAGCTTTTCTGTTCCTCAAGGTACGAGCTGTGCCATTGTAGGACCATCAGGCTCAGGAAAGACGACCCTTTGCAGTTTAATTGCACGCTTTTGGGACGTAAAAGATGGTGAGATTCTTTTAGGTGGCGTTAATGTAAAAGACTATACTTGCGATAGCCTTCTTAAGAATTTTTCCATTGTGTTTCAAAGGGTTTACCTTTTTGAAGATACCATTGAAAATAACATTCTTTTTGGAAAACCGCAGTCAACAAAAGAAGAAATAGTGTCCGCGGCAAAGAAAGCATGCTGCCATGATTTCATATCCGCACTTCCGGATGGATACCAAACAAAGATTGGAGAAGGAGGTGCAACCCTTTCCGGCGGTGAGAAGCAGCGAATCTCTATCGCACGAGCGATTTTGAAAGATGCACCTGTTGTCATTTTAGATGAGGCTACGGCAAGTGTCGATCCTGAAAACGAACGGGAATTGCAGCAGGCTATTTCAGAGCTGACAAAAAATAAAACGCTTCTGATGATTGCTCACAGGTTGAATACAGTTCGAGAAGCAGATCAAATTCTTGTTCTTGAAAATGGACGAATTGTGCAAAGAGGAAAACATCAGGAGCTGATACAGCAGGAAGGACTTTATCGACGATTTGTTGAAATTCGGGGAAATGCAATTGGATGGAAATTAGGAGGCCTGGAATGACATACAAAAAATTTTACTTCGGAAAGTTAAATGCACAGATATTAAAAAAAATAGATGCGGAACATAAAACAAAAATGAAGCAGCTCATCAAAGAAATCAATCAAGGATCATGGACGGAAAAACAGAAAAAAAGGCAAAAAAGAAGCATTATTTCAAATATAGCCCTATACCGATGTTTCATAGATAAAGGGCTTTCAAAAAATGAGGCAAAAGAATTGGTAAAGGAGCATTCATTTTATGTTGCCCAAAAGGCACATAAGCTTTTGAAAACATTTTTTTATATCCCCGGGTTTTTCAGGCTGTTCCGCTTGTTTATGAAAAAAGGGATGTCGGGCGATGAAATATGGAAAAGCAGAATCCTGTCGGATGACGGGGAATACTACCGTGTCGATGTGCTCAAGTGCCTTTGGGCGGATACCTGCAATTTTTTTGAATGCCCAGAGCTTTGTGAGATATTCTGTCTGTGTGATCATATCGTATTCGGAAATATAAAGGGATTTGTATTTGAAAGAAGTCAGACACTGGGAATGAACGGTGAAAAATGCGACTTTTGCTTCATAAATAGGAAAGGGGAAAGTTAAATGAATAAGGCTGAGGAAAAATGGTCCGGGGATGCCGGAAAAATGAAAATGTTTCTTCTTCAAGAAATAGAAGAAAGAGGTCTGGAATGGAGAGGTTTGTTAGAACGGTGTCTTGGAGATTGTCAAAAAAACAAAATTTTAGATGTCGGATGTGGAACCGGGTTTATTTCGCTGCTTCTTGCACAAATTGGGTGTGATGTCATTGCAATAGACAATAATGTCGCAATGCTCAAGGAAGCTGAAAAAATATCTGAGGAGTTAGGATTTTCAAATAAAATCACTTTTATGCTTAAAGACACAGAGTTAGTGGATTTTCCCGATAATACCTTTAATGCAGTGGTCTCAAGACATGCCTTTTGGCTATTTAATAATCCGAAAAAAGTTTATGCGCAGTGGTACAGAATTTTGAAATCCGGCGGTTGTATGCTGAATTTAGATGCAAATTGGCTTTTCCCTTTTTGGGGAGAGGAACAGGCAAAGCTCTTTCAGTCAGATGAAAACATTTTAACAAAACGCTACGGCAAATTTCAGGATTATTATCATGATACAGATATGATGGACGAATTGAAAAAACTCCCTTTAAGTTATATAAAACGCCCGGAATGGGATTTGGAAACATGCAGAGAAACAGGTTTTAAGAACATTGAAACAGAGACACTGTTACAGGAAAAGTATTGGAATCCTTTTATGGCACGCAGGTATCGCACGATGCCGACCTTTATCATCAAAGCTCAAAAGTAATATTTACGGAGGAAAATAAATGAAAAAAAATAAAGCATTAAAATGGGAAATTAAAGATGTCATTGCGGCTGCTCTGTTGAGTCTCTTTCTCATTCTCATCCAGTTTATTGTAAATATGGTATGCATGACCAATCATTTTGTCAGTATGGTTTTATCAGTTGGTTTTACCATGTTCTTATGTGCACCTGTCTATTATCTGCTTTTGTGTCGGGTAAGGAAGCACTTTGTCAGCCTTGTTTATATGAGTATCGTCGGTATGATTTATCTGTTGATGGGGAACTGGTATCTTTTACCGTACTTTGTTGCAATTGGTATGATATGCGAAGCAATCTTGTGGAAAGATTGTTCTGAAAGGAATTCAAAACAAATTATAGCATCGTGGACTGTTGCCAGTCTTTTATATAACGGTGTCAATTTACTGCCGATTTGGTTCTTTTGGGAAACCTATTACAGCTTTGCAAAAAGCGGTGGCATGGATCAAAGCTATATAGACTCATATATCAGCTACTATAAGACTCCCGGATGGATTATATTCATTGTTATCTTTACGGCGATATGTGGGCTTGCGGGTGGTCTGGCAGGCAAAAAAATTATGGGAAAACATTTCAAAAAAACGGGACTTCTATAATGAGAAAAATTTCTTTTGCTGTCATAACTAAAATATGGGGATTCATTTGTGTACTAATAGCCATTTATATGGGAAAAGATGTCGTTTTCAGCTGCATCCTTACAATTGCCACTTTTTTATATTTAGGTATACAAGGGAAATGGAAAATCGTATTTGATTACGGCATATTCTATATCTTATTGGGAATTTTACTCTACGCCATACAACGTTTCGGACTCCATATGCTGATTTTTTCGGAGTTTTATGTGCTGATGCTTTGGAATCTTTCTCCTGCTTTCTTGGTATCATGGGATTTGATTACAACACCGCCTGGAAAAATTTCGGCATTCCTAAGTTCCATTCACCTTCCTACATCCGTTATTTTGGGTGTCCTTGTAGTATTTAGATTCTTCCCTACCATGAAATCGGAGTTAAGGAGTGTGTATCTATCTATGAAAAACAGAAATTTGACAGGTCTTAAACAGATATTGAAAGCACCCGCAAAGACATGTGAATATGTGCTGATTCCCCTACTCGTCAGAATCTTGATGATAGCAGATCAGCTTTCCGTTTCAGCTATTGCAAGAGGTGGGGAATCACCGGGGAAAAGAAGCAGCTACTATGAGAGCAAGATTGAAATAACGGATATATTTGCCATGATTTTATGGTTCGCTTTGATATCGGGTTATTTATGGATAGGAGGCATGAGAATATGATCGACTTACAGAATGTTTCCTTTCAGTATGCGGATAGCAATTATGGTGTGACGAATATAAATTTAGTGATAAAAGCCGGTGAATGTGTGGTTTTGACAGGAAAATCAGGATGTGGAAAAACGACCATTACAAGACTTATCAACGGTCTTGCTCCAAAATATTACAAAGGAACAAAAAAAGGCAGTATACGAATTGCAGGAAAAGATATTGAAATGATGCCGTCCTATGATATCGGTAAAATTGTTGGCAGCATATTTCAAGATCCTCAAAGACAATTCTTTTCATCAGAGCTTGAGGGTGAAATAGCATTTGGATGTGAAAATTACGGTTTCTCAAAGTTTGAAATTCAAAAAAGAACAAAGGATGCTATTCATAAGATGAGATTGGAAAACATAGGAAAGATTTCCTTAGATTTGCTTTCAAGTGGTGAAAAACAACGAGCAGCAGTAGCTTCTGTATATGCAATGCATCCGGAGGTTTTTGTGTTTGATGAGCCGACTGCAAATCTGGACAAAGACGGCATCATTCAAATGAAAAACATCCTTATGCAGTTAAAGAAAGCAGGATACACATTGCTGATTGCCGAGCATCGTCTCAGTTGGACAGAAGAACTTGCCGACAGGTATTTATATATGAAAGACGGACAGATACAGCATGAATATTCTTCTTTAGAATTTAGTACAATGAATGACTTGGAACGCATTTCAAAGGGACTTCGCCGTATTATAAATAAACCTTTTACAAAACAGATTGCCCCACCCCGAACGGACAATATTGCAATACAAGGAGAAAGGCTCTCTCTCAAGAAAAATAAAAAACAAATATTAAAAAATGTGGATATTTTTGCTAATGAGAAAAGTGTTACTGCAATCACAGGCAACAATGGTGCGGGAAAAACCAGTTTAGCTTTAATTTTAAGCGGACTTGAAAAATTAACAGAAGGTAATGTTTATATTCATGGTGAGAAGGCAGGGTACAGAGAACTTTGCAAACATACCTATTACTGTTCAAATGACACAGGGACACAATTTTTTACAGAAAGCATTTCAAAAGAACTTTTGCTTGGAACAAAATATGATGCAGAGAATTTAGAAAATGCAAAAAAATTGCTTAAGGATATGTGTTTATACGAATATAAAGATTCTCATCCTGCTTCCTTGTCGGGAGGTCAAAAACAAAGACTTGCAGTATGCTGTGCGTTGTTGTCAGGTAAAGATATTTTGATACTTGACGAACCGACCAGTGGCTTGGATGCCGAAAATATGTTTTTGATTGCAAGGGAACTAAAGAAAGCTGCAGAAAAAGAAAAAACTATTTTGGTAATCACTCATGATGAGGAATTTATGGATGCTTGCTGTGAATACAGAATAAGTATCGATAAAACGCAAAAATAAAGGACAAGGAGGGTTTTTATAATGGATGTTCGTGATAAATTACTTA
>CABTZO010000060.1 GCA_902489335.1 uncultured Oscillospiraceae bacterium
ACCTTGATTAAAAGTCAAGTGCTCTACCAGCTGAGCTAATGGATCAAACATACCGAAAGATAATAACGGTCTATCTTCAAAATGTCAAGTCTATTTCAAAAATAAATTGAGGAAAAATACGACAAGAATTAAAATAGCAGCAATAATAGACAAAGCAACCGTTATTTTTTCTAAAACAGCGTCTTTTCTGTTGGATCCTGCTTTTCCGAAGAATTGAGATCCTGAAGAATCTCCGCCACCGATTGCACCATTGATAGTTCCTTCTCTGTCTTTTTGCATTAAAACAACTACAACGATAATTATTGATATAATTATTAAAATTATTGCAAGTGCAATTTGCCAGGCAGTCACGTTTTTCCCTCCGTTAAAAAATTTCACTTAGGTATAATATCATAATTGATTTTTATTTGCAAGACAAATGAATAAAAGTTTTCTCTGCAATAATTTATATCTTTGTTCTCCGGAAACGACAATTTTATTAGAGAAGAGAGAAAAGTGAAAAGTGAAGAGTGAATAGAACAGAAAAAAACGACAATATTCTCACGAAATTGTTGTATTTAATTATGCTTTGCAAAGCAAAGCGACCATTATCTCTTATCTATTCTCTATTATCTATTCACTGGAAACGACAATTTTATTAGATAAGAGAGAAAAACGAAAAGTTAAAAGAGAAGAGTACAAAAAGAAACGACAACTTTCTCACGAAAATGTCGTTTCTTTTTGGCCCGCCTGAAGGGATTCGAACCCTAAATCTACAGAATCGGAATCTGTCGTACTATCCGGTTGTACTACAAGCGGGTATATGTTAAAAGCTCTCTTCTATTCCCATACTTGCAACTGCATTAAGGTTATAATCCCCGATATTTCCTGACTTATATTCATAATAAGCCGCAGAGCCTACCATTGCCGCATTATCTCCACAAAGAAAAAGTTCGGGCAAATATAATTTATAACCGTTTTTCTTACACATCTTTGATATTTCATCTCGGACAAAAGAATTTGCACTTACACCACCGGCAAGAACAATTCTATCATAAGAAAAATCTTTTGCTGCTTTTTCAAGAGTTACAGATAAAATATGTGCAACCGAGCTCATAAGACTTGATCCAAAATCAGCAATATCAGGCTCTTCACACTTTTGTTTGAGATTGTGAATCTGATTTATAGCATTTGTCTTAATTCCGGAAAAACTAAAATCATAGGGCGAATCATCCACATGCGGGAAAGGAAATTCATAGGCATTTTTATTTCCCGAACTGTAATTTTTATCTAAATTTGCGCCTCCGGGATACGCAACACCTAACACCCTTGCAACTTTGTCAAGTGTTTCTCCGGGTGCATCATCAACAGTCTGTCCTATCGTTTTGAATGTCGTATAGTCCTTGACTTCTATGATACTCGAATGACCGCCGGATATGACAAGTGATAAAAACGGCGGCTTTAAGTCTTTATGAGAAAGATAATTTGCCGCAATATGCGAACGCAGATGATGAACCGGCACAAGAGGTTTTTTCAGTGATAGAGCAAGTCCTTTGGCAAAATTAACTCCTACCAAAAGAGAGCCTATCAGTCCGGGCCCTGCAGTAACCGCAACGGCGTCAATGTCGGTTAAATCAATTTCAGCTTTTTTCAAAGCTTCTTCAACAAGCGGACTTATTGATTCAATATGTGTTCTCGAAGCAATTTCGGGGACCACTCCGCCATAGATTTTATGAATATCTATCTGAGAAGATACAACAGTTGAAAGAATATCTCTGCCGTTTTTAATTATTGCACAGGCTGTATCGTCGCAGGACGATTCTATTGCAAGTATCAGCATCAGTCTTTTGCCTCAAACCAAGTCTTACCGACACCCGTTGAAACAACAAGCGGAACACTGAGCTTTACAGCATTTTCCATCTGTGTTTTCAAAATTTCCTCCGCTTTTTTAGCTTCGTCGTTTGGAGCCTGTACAATCAGTTCATCATGAACCTGCATTATAATTTTGCTCTTCATATTATTTGCCTTAAATTCATCATAAACTTTAATCATGGCAATTTTAATGATATCGGCGGCAGTGCCTTGAATGGGCATATTTCTTGCTATTCTCTCTCCTGCTGCAACTACCATCTTGTTTCTTTGCTTTAGTTCCGGCAAATATCGTCTTCTGTTAAATATTGTTTCAACATATCCGTCTTTTTTTGCCTTTTTTATCGTGTCATTCATATATTTGTCAATATCTTTATAGTGATTTAGATAACTATTTATATATTCTTCTGCTTCATAAATGGGAACTCCGATGTCCTGAGAAAGTGAGTAAGCCCCAATTCCGTAAATTATTCCGAAGTTTACTGCTTTTGCCCTTGAACGCAGGACAGAATTAACTGCTTCAAACGGAACTTTGAATACTTGTGAGGCGGTTATTGTATGAATATCCTTGTTTTCTTTGAAAGCATCTATCATATTTTTATCATCGGAAATATGAGCGAGCACACGAAGTTCGATTTGAGAATAGTCGGCATCGATTAAAACACAGTCTTTCGGCGCTACAAAGAATTTTCTCATTTCTCTTCCAAGTTCTTCCCTGACCGGAATATTTTGCAAATTTGGATCCTTTGAAGAGATTCTGCCCGTTCTCGTTTCGGTTTGATTTAAAGTAGAGTGAATTTTTGAGTCCTCATCAACCACTTTCAAAAGACCGTCGCAGTAGGTAGATTTGAGTTTTGTATATGTTCTGTATTTGAGTATGTCCTCAACAATAGGATAATTGAATTTAAGTTTTTCCAAAACCTCCGCTGCAGTCGAATAACCGGTCTTTGTCTTTTTACTTCCTTTGATACCAAGTTCTTCAAACAATACAACCGCAAGTTGTTTCGGAGAATTCAAGTTGAATTCATGACCTGCCATCTCAAATACATTCTTTTCAAGATCGGCAATTTTCTCCGAGAGCATATCTCCAAAATCTGAAATACCCTTCTTATCAGCAGAAAAACCGTCCGTTTCCATCTGTGCAAGAACTTTAGAAAGCGGCATTTCAATTTTAAAGAGCAAGTCTTCCTGCTTATTCTCTTTAATTTGTTTTAATAAATCTTCATAAATTAAAGATAAACAAACTGCTTGCTTTTCAATTTGATCCGTTTTTTCATCATCAAATGAAAATTTAGAATGTTTTTCTGCATATTTTATTACATTATATTCATCAACCGATGGATTAATTATGTAACTTATAAGCATAAAATCAGATTCAAGTTTTATATCCAAGTTTTTAAGACAGGCATATCTGTAAATTTCCTTTGAAGACACGGCAACAATCTTCGATTTTGAGTTTAAAACTTCTTGAAATCGCTTTTCATCATCGATTTTTTCAACAACATTGTCACAGGTAACAAAAGCAGATTCAAAAGAAAAATCTTCTGCAAATTTTGACGCAAGATAAATGATTTTATTGTTTTTCAAATCAACTTTGCCATCTTTAATTTCGATTTTTTCTTTTACCAAATAATTTTCATCTTTAAGGTCAAGCTTTTTCATTATTTGAAAAAGCTCCAAATCCGTAAGCAAGTCAGTTAATTTTTCAATGTCCTTTTCATTCGTTTTATATTTTTCATAATCTGTTTCAATTGGCACATCAGTATAAATTCTGCCGAGTTCTCTCGACAAAAATGCGTTGTCCTTTTCTTCAATTAACTTGGTTTTAATCTTTTCACTGCAGTTTAATTTATCAATATTTTCATAAATTTCATCAAGTGAAGGATATTCTTCCAGCAATTTTGCGGCAGTTTTAGGTCCGATTCCGCTTACTCCGGGAATATTGTCGGAACTGTCGCCCATAAGACCCTTTAATTCAATTAAACCCTGGGGACTGACATTAAAGTCTTCCTTAACCTTATCAGGCGTATAAGTTTTTATTTCTTTGTTGGTTGAAAGGCATACCGTTGCAGTATCAGATGAAAGTTGAAGTAAATCTCTGTCACCGGAAGCTATATAACAATGATTGTCTTTATCGGAAGATTTTGACAAAGTTCCGATTATGTCATCCGCCTCATAGCCTTCACAAGTAACAACGGGTATTCCCATATATTTCAATATTTTTTTCAGAAAATCGACTTGAACCGTCAAATCATCGGGCATAGGTTTTCTGTTAGCCTTGTAAAGATCATATTTTTTATGCCTAAAAGTCGGCGTCTTTAAATCAAAAGCAACAACAGTTCCATCCGGGCCGACTTTCTCTTTTAATTTGAAATATGTATTCATAAAACCGACCAAAGCATTCGTAGGTAAGCCGTTTTTATTTGACAAACCCCTTATCGCAAAAAATGATCTGTATAGGATCGACATACCGTCAATTACAAGTAATTTCAAATGATTTACCGCCTTTCAATTTCAAATAATTTTATCATAGCAGATATTTTATTGCAAACTGATTAAACTATGTTAAAATGTTGTAGTACAAAGATTTACGACGGAGAAGCGAAGTTGAAATTTGGAAATTTAGAAATAAAAAATTACGCTGTTTTGGCACCCATGGCGGGTGTCACAGACAGAGCAATGAGAGAAATTTCAATGGAATTTAATGCCGGTGCCTGCATGACGGAGTTAATTTCTTCAAACGGAATCGTTTTCGGAGACAGAAAGACCTTATCCTACTTAGATTCTTCAAAAGAAACCTCCCCTCTCGGAGTTCAAATTTTCGGCTATTCTCCCGAAATCATGGCTGAAGCGACAAAAAAACTCATGCAAATAAAGCCGGACTTCATTGATATAAATATGGGTTGCCCTGCCCCTAAAATTGTAAAATCGGGTTCGGGCTCGGCTTTACTGAAAGATGTAGATAAAGCTGTTGAAATCGCAAAAGCAGTTGTAACTTCGTCTGATGTCCCCGTTACGGTCAAAACAAGACTCGGCTTTGACAAAAATAATATTGTCTGTATCGAACTTGGAAAAATGCTTGAAGATGCGGGTGTCTCAGCTATAACATTACATGCGAGAACATCAAAACAGATGTATTCCGGTAAAGCTGACTACGATTATATAAAAGCATTAAAAGAAAATGTCAAAATCCCGGTAATAGGAAACGGTGATATTTTTTCAGCGAAAGATGCGCAGCATATGAAAAAATATACAAACTGTGATTTAGTCGCCGTCGGAAGAGGCGCTATGGGAAATCCATGGATTTTCAGAGATATAAAAAATCTGTCTGAAAACAAACCTATCAATCTGGTTTCAATTTCCGAAAAAATGGAAGTTATGATAAAACACCTTGAAAAACTTTTTGAATATAAAGGTCCCATTATCGGCCTTAAAGAAGGAAGACGGCAGGCTTCATATTATATTCGAGACTTTAATAACGCGACATATTTCAGGAAGAAAATCTTTTCGACCGCTTCCCTCGATGAAATAATAAATTTGGCAAAAGAAATAAAAAATCAGATTAAGGAGTCAGATGATGAGTGAAAAGAAAAAATATTATATAACAACGGCGATTGCATACACATCAAAAAAACCGCATATAGGCAATTCTTATGAAATTGTTTTAACTGATGCCCTTGCAAGATTTAAAAGATTGCAGGGATATGATGTATATTTTTTAACGGGAACGGATGAACACGGTCAAAAAATCGAAAAGATAGCAAACGAAAACAACATTTCCCCTAAAGAGCATGTTGATAAAATAGCCGATGAAATAAAGAATATTTATAAGATTTTAAACATAGATTATGACGGTTTTATCAGAACAACAGATGATTATCACGTTGAAGCCGTCAAAGAAATATTTGAAAAGCTATATGAACAGGGAGATATTTACAAAGACAGATATGAGGGACTTTACTGCACTCCCTGTGAGTCTTTTTGGAGCGAATCTCAACTTGTTGATGGAAAGTGTCCGGATTGTGGTAGAGAAGTTGAAAAAATGTCGGAAGATGCCTACTTTTTCAAACTTTCAAAATATCAGGATTGGCTTGAAAAATATATAGA
>CABTZO010000061.1 GCA_902489335.1 uncultured Oscillospiraceae bacterium
TATCTTTTGGCAATACTTACAACCAATCTAAGGTTTGATTCCGCAAGCTTTTTCCTTGCGCTCTCATCTCCCTCTTCTATCCTAATTGCAAGATCTATCTCTTCTTCTGCAGTTAAAAGCGGAACCTTACCTATTTCTTTTAGATATACTTTAACCGGATCTCCCATAGGTATATTCTTTTTATTTTTAGATTTCGATGACTTTGATTTTGCGTTTGTATCAACATTTAAGCTCTCTAAAGCAGCATCTCCGAGATCATCGATTATTTCTATATTGTTATTTTCAATAGTATCATATAGCTCGTCCAATTTATCGATATCATAATCCATTTCGATTATTGCTTTATCGATATCGTTGGTTGAAAGTTGACCTGAAATTTTGCCTTTTTCAACAAGTTTATTAATAACTGTATTTTTATCTACTTTTTTCTTTGCCATTCATTACTCCTAATTTTCAAATAACTTCAAATAATCTTCATCGGACAACTCTGAAAAATCTTTATTTTCTATATCGTTAATTCTTTTCTTATCTTTCAGATATTTGACAGCGGCCAAAATATCATTTACTTCCGGTTTAATATCTGAGTTAATAAGTTTAATTAAAAGCTTCTTTTGTTCTTCGTCTAAACTCTCTGAAAAATATAATAGTTCGGGCTTTTCGTTGTTATTTATCATTTCCCGAATGCCTTTAAATATATCAATAAGCCCGTCATCTTCAAATAATTTTTCATCAATTTCAATATTGTTGTTTTTAAACAATTCCGGGTTTGAAATCATTGAGCCTAAAATAAACAATTTGCAATGTTTCAAAGGAACATTTTTATCATCGAAACTTCTATTTTTATCAAGGTTTAAGCTGCTTGACAGATTATTAAAATTATATCGTTTTTTATTATAATTCTTTTTTAAGGCTCTGTATGCGGAATTTAAAATTGTCTGTTTATTTACTCCTGTAATTTCCGAAAGCTGAGATGAATAAATATCCAGTTCAATATCTGATAATCCGGAATAAACTTCGTTTATAATTCTTTGAATACATTCATTTTTTTCATCGGAGAGCGACAGATTATATTCTTTCAGAATGTTATTCTGCATAAAACTAATGGAATCAGGAGCATTTCTTATTAGATTTAAGAAATAATCTTTACCCATATTTCTTATAACTTCATCGGGATCTTTTCCACCGTTTAGTTCTATAACCCGAGTTTTAAAGTCAAATGGTTTACAAAGTTCAACGGCTTTTAAGGTTGCTTTTCTTCCTGCCTCATCATTATCATAGCACAGATAGAGTTCATTGCAATATCTTGACATAAGCGAAACCTGATCTTTTGTGAGAGCAGTTCCGCAACATGCAACTGCGTAAGGAAAACCAAATTGATGAATTGTCATTACATCAAAATAGCCCTCAGTTAAAATCAAAATTTTATCCTTGTTATTGGATACATTGAGAGCAAAAAGTTCTAAACTCTTTTTATAGGCCGGTGTATCTGATGTATTTATATACTTTGCATTAGAATTTTTGTCCAGGGCTCTTGATCCAAACCCGATCACTTGTTTTCTTACATTGATTATAGGAATTATAAGTCTGTTCCTAAAACTGTCATAATAGTGTGTTTTGCCGTTTTTATTAGATTTTTTAACCAAGTCGGCAATCAAAAGAGAGTTTGGATAAATGTTTTTTTCTTTCATATATTTAATCAAACTATCCCAAGACTCAGGAGCATATCCAAGACCAAATTTTTTAATGGTTTTTAAGTCTATTCCTCTTCTTTGAAGATATTCAAGACAATTTTTTCCCTCGGGAGAAAACAACATTTTATGATAATATTTTGCGGCTTCAACATTTAATTCGATGACAGACTTTCTGTCAATATATTCTTTATCTTCGTAGTTTGTTACCGGAACTTCCAGTCCACATCGGTCAGCCAAAAATTTCACCGCATCTATAAAATCAAGATGTTCTATATTTTCAATAAACGAGATTACATCTCCGTGAGCATTACAACCGAAACAATTGTAATGTGGACTGTCTGCCCCTGCATATACTGTGAATGATGGTGTTTTTTCATTATGAAAAGGACATAGTCCGACATATTCAGATCCTCTCCTTTTTAAGTCTACATAAGAAGAAATAACCTGAACTATATCACATTTCTCTTTTAAGATTTCCTTAAATGCGGCAAATTCATTCACTTGTTTTTATTCTTCTCCTTAAAACAGTTCCTTTACTAAGATTTTCATTATTTATACTGTAAAAATATTCCGGTCTGTTTGCAAAATCAACCTTTTTATTCTGATCATCTTTTAACATACTTACAGTTATTATTTTACTTTCACCCGCAATGGAAAGAGCATCTAACTTATCACCGTCATAAAATTTATTTTTCAATCTGATTATAGCACGATCTCCTTGAATATCTTCAACAATAGCAGATACTTCATACTCACGAATATACCCGCCGTTTAGGTCAATTTGAGAATTTTCTTGAGGATTGTCAAAATAATATCCGGTGCAATATGGTCTGTGGCTTACTTTTAAGATCTCTGATTTTATATTATCATCAAGTCTATAATTATCGTCATCAAGATGAAGAAAATATTCATCAATAGCTTTTCTGTATGCATTGGTAATTGTTGACACATAATAAGCGCTCTTTGCTCTTCCTTCAATTTTTAAAGAACCTATGCCGGACCTGACAAGTTCGGGAATATATTCAATCATACACAAGTCTTTGGAATTAAATAAAAAAGTTCCTTCTCCGTCATCAATAACAGGATAATATTCACCCGGTCTTTTTTCTTCAACCAAAGCATATTTCCATCTACAACATTGAGCACAATCTCCTCGATTTGAATCCCTACCGGTTAAATAATTTGATATAAGACATCTGCCGGAAAACGACATACACATGGCGCCGTGAACAAAGCACTCGATTACAGTATTTGTATTCAAGCTCTGTTTGATTTCTTTAATTTCTTCAAAGGAAAGCTCCCTTGCTAAAATTATTCTGTCAGCGCCAAGATTTTCAAAGGTTTTTGCAGTTAATGAATTGACAATTCCGGCTTGTGTAGACACATGTAGTTCAATATTTTTGTTTAACAGTTCTTTAGCCTTATAGAAAAGACCAATGTCGGTAACAATAACTGCGTCAACTTTAGCCTCGTTTGCAAGTCTGAAAAATTCGTCAATTTCTTCCAGCTCATTATTTCTTGGCAGAGTGTTGCAAGTCAGATAGAGTTTAACATTGTTATTATGACAATATGAACTTGCCTGAATAATCTCTTCTTTTGAAAAGTTTGACGAAGCAGTTCGCATGCCAAAAATTTTTCCGCCGATATAAATAGCATCGGCACCATTTTTAACACCTGCCCTAAGGCATTCAAAAGCTCCCGCTGGTACTAAGAGTTCCGGTTTATTTCTTTGCAGTATTCGCTACCATGGCTTTGTAAACGTTTTCTTCATGCTCACTGTCAGTTTTAGCAAGATAAATTTTACCCGAATTGTCATGATTAAAGAAATAATATTCCGTACTCTTCGGATTAAGAGCTGCATTTATAGCATCTTTTCCGGGATTACAAATTGAACCGACAGGAAGCTTTTTACAATAATAAGTATTGTAAAGTGTCTGATACTTTGTAAATTCTTCCGGCTTTATATTTGGCTTAATATTTTTTGTAACATAATCGCCGGTAGAGTCACATTGCAAAAGTGGATATTTGTTTCCGTTTAAACGCTTATGCAATATAGAAGATATTACTTCCATTTGAGATTTATTTGCAGCTTCTTTTTGGATTATTGACGCCAAAGTTAAAACTTCGTCCATAGACATATTTAAATTTTTCGCTTTTGCGTCAAAATCAGCAGTCCAATTTTTCTGTGTATTCTTCAGCATTGTATTAATAACGGCTGTCGGATTATCGGCAACATAAAAGTCGTAAGTATCCGGATATAGATATCCTTCAAGTATGCGATATTTTTGTGACTTATTTGGAATTGATTTTACAAAGTCAAAATCGAAATCACCTTCATCTACAGTTTTGAAAAATTGCTTTGAAGTGCATACATCAGCCTTTTCAAGTTTCAATGCGATTTGATCTAAAGTAAGGCCTTCCGGAATAGTAATTCTGACTGTTTTTGCACTGTTTCTTCTCATACATGAAAGCAGCATCTTTTCAACCCCCATATCCGGGGATAGATAATATACGCCACTTAAATACTTAGGTTTACTTTTCTTTGTAAGTCCCTGTGTTACTCCAACAAACATTTTACAAAACAATGAGTTTTTAATCATATTTTCTTTGTCTAAGATATTTATGATTTGATTTGTTGTGGCTCCGTCGGGAATATTAATAGATTTCGTTTCATGACTGCGACCGGTTCCCATAACATCCGCTATACAGGAAAGCGCAATTATAGCAAAAATAACTGATATAACTCCCACGAAAATCCAATAAAAAGTAACAGGATTTGTTCTGTATAGATCTCCGAGTTTAAAAGTTATAGCTTCAAAAGCATTTTTCGGCTTACGCATAGTTTTTGTCTTGGTTTTAGGAGAAGAATTTTTAGAAATTCCTTTAGAAGTTTTCACCTGTGATTTGTTTATTTTAATGTTGTTTGGTTTTTTATTTACAGTTTTCTTTTTATTTGATGAATTTTGAGAAACGCTTTTATTCACCTTATATGAAGAACTTTTCTTAATTCTTTTAGGTGAATAATTAGAAGATTTTCTTCCCCTTTTTGAATTTTCAGTTTTTGAAATTCTTTTTATCGGTCTTTTGTTATTTTCAGTCATCAATTTCCTCCGGGAAAAAATTTCTGGTTTGAGTAATTATATAATCGGCCTTGACATCAAATTCACTGTAATTAATATCATCAACAAGTAAATTATCGTAGGTTAAACCTATCTTGAAAATTTTCTTATCGCTTAAATATTTGTCGTAATAGCCCTTGCCGTATCCTATACGATAACCGGTTTTTGAAAACAGTATTCCGGGCATTAACATTATATCATAAGGTTGTGGCACGATTTTATTCTTTTTCTTCGGTATAGGTATGTTAAGAACTCCACGCTCTACTTGTGTTAAATCATCTATCTGATGAAATTCCAAATTATAGTCATCAATACAGACAGGAAGAGCAAGTTTTTTTTTGTCTTTTAAAATAATTCGGTTAATATCACGAGTGTCAACCTCGTTATTTATTGAATAATATGAAAAAACTCTTTTTGCAGATTTATATATATCCGAATTAAAAAGTCTTCTCGCAATTTCTTCTGATTCTTCAAAGACCTGATCTTCGGTCATGCTGAGCCTTATCTTAAAAGCAAGTTTTCTAAGCTGTGATTTTGACTGTTCTTCCATCATATTTATCCCATAGTTATACCTAAATATGCAGTATCTTCAAATTCATCATATACATCATAAATCATACCCTGTGGCAATTTTTTGTAATTCAATCCAATATCTACATTAACCGGTAAATCTAAAACAATATCTTTCTTTTTCGGTAAAATAAAATTAAAAGGAAAATATTCTTTTATATGGATATAATCATCATTTTCATCAAAGTAGACAAACGAGTTGTCATATGATTTTATTTGATTATCACTGAAATTTGTTTCGCTAATCAAGTAGTCAATCAAATTTTCATCAAAGGTTAAATGTGATATATCATTAAGATGTTTTTCTCTGAGCATTAAAATCTTTGCACTGTCTGAATCTGATTGACTTGTTGATCTTATTTCAAAATTCTTAGGATCCAGTTTATATCTGTTTATATAAAAAACAGTTTTGAAACCAAATTTTTGATAATAATTGTAAAGGGATTCGTATGCCGTCTTCTGCTTGAAA
>CABTZO010000062.1 GCA_902489335.1 uncultured Oscillospiraceae bacterium
ACAAAGAGAACAAACAGGTTAATGTTAAAATTTCAATGTTTGGAAGAGAAACAGAGGCGCAGCTTGAACTTTCTCAAATAGAGAGTGCCGTATAAGTTGTGTAATAAGCGGGAGAAAGAAATTTCATTTTACCGCAATTCAAGGAGGAAAAAATGGCTCAAAAAGTAATAGGCTATATTAAGCTTCAAATACCTGCAGGACAAGCAACTCCTGCACCACCTGTTGGACCGGCTCTCGGTCAGCACGGTGTTAATATAATGGCGTTCACAAAAGAATTTAATGACAGAACTAAAGCAGATATGGGACTTACAGTTCCTGTAGTTATTACCGTTTACGCGGATCATTCATTTACTTTCATCACAAAAACGCCACCTGCCGCAGTTCTTATCAAAAAAGCATGTAAAATCGAGAAGGCATCCGGTGTTCCTAACAAGGAAAAGGTTGCAAAGATTAGCATGGCTGATGTAAGAAAAATTGCTGAACAAAAAATGCCCGATTTAAATGCCGCAAATGTTGACAGCGCCGCAAAAATGATTGCCGGAACTGCAAGATCGATGGGTATAGAAGTAGAGGATTAGTGACCAAGTGGGAGGAAAAATCCGATTTACCACAAATGGAGGAATTATAAATGAAACATGGTAAAAAATATCAAGACAGCGTAAAGCTTGTGGATAGAACAAAGCTCTATGAGCCAGAAGAAGCTATGGAGCTTGTAGTAAAGACCGCACCGGCAAAATTTGATGAAACAGTTGAACTTCATCTAAGACTCGGTGTTGACTCAAGACACGCAGATCAACAGGTTAGGGGAGCAGTTGTTCTTCCCAACGGAACAGGAAAAGACATTAAGGTTGCCGTATTTGCAAAAGGTAAGGCCGCTGAAGACGCAAAAGCTGCAGGAGCAGATATTGTAGGTGCCGAAGAACTTGTTGATTCAATTCAGAAAAATGAAAAATTAGATTTTGACGTTGCAATTGCAACTCCGGATATGATGGGACTTGTCGGCAGACTCGGTAAAGTTTTGGGACCGAGAGGTCTTATGCCTTCTCCCAAAGCCGGAACCGTAACACCCGATACAGCTAAAGCTGTAACCGATGCAAAAGCAGGTAAAATCGAATATAGACTTGATAAAACTAATATTATGCATTGCCCGATTGGCAAAATCAGTTTCGGCGGAAAAAAATTGCTTGAAAACTTTGATGCATTGATGGATGCCGTTATAAAAGCAAAACCTAAGACTCTTAAGGGAAATTACATTAAATCGTGTAACATTGCTTCTACAATGGGCCCCGGAATCAAGGTAAACGTAAACAAGTTTTAAAAGTATTTGACAAATAAATAAACTGATGTTATCATCACTTAGTTCAGACCGAAGACAGTAGGTAACTTAAATCCTACCGAGGAATGAGAAACATTTATTATGTAACTCTTTCCTTTTCGGAAAGAGTTTTTTATATATTATTTGGGAGGTGAATCATTATGGCAAGTGAGAAAATCTTAGAACAAAAGAAAAGTCAGGTTGCTAAACTTGCTGATGAACTCGGAAAATCAGTAGCAGGAGTAATTGTTGATTACAGTGGAATCAATGTTGCCGATGACACAGTTCTTCGTCGTGAGCTTCGTCAAAACAATGTTTCTTATAGAGTTGTTAAAAACTCCATTTTAAAAAGAGCTATAGAACAAGCTAAAATTGAAGGATTTGAAGACAACGTTTTTGAAGGAAACTCTGCGATAGCAATGTCAGAAGAAGACACAACCGCACCGGCAAGATTTCTACATAATTTTTCCAAAGACCATGACAACTTTAAATTAAAGGCAGGATATGCTGATGGTAAGGCACTGACCGATGAAATTCTTAAAAGATATTCTACCTTACCGAGCAAGGATGTATTGCTTGCAACTGTATGCAATGCATTTAACGCACCTATTGCCGCTTTTGCAAGAGTAATTCAAGCATTGGCAGATAAAGGAACAGATGAAACGGCACCCGCAGCCGAAACAGCGGAATAAAATTAAAATTTATTAATTGGAGGAAAATAAAATGGCTGCTAAAGATAAAGTAAGCGCAATTATTGATGAACTTAAAAAATTAACGGTTGTTGAACTTTCAGATCTCGTTCACGCCGTAGAAGAAGAATTTGGAGTATCAGCTGCTGCTGCTGTTGCTGCACCGGCTGCAGGAGCTGCAGGTGCAGACGCTGCTGAAGAAAAGAGCGAATTTGATATCGTTCTTTCAGAAGTCGGAGCTGCTAAAATTAACGTTATTAAGGCTGTCAGAGAAATCACAGGTCTTGGACTTGCTGACGCTAAAGGCCTTGTTGATAAGGCTCCAAGCACAATCAAGGAAGGCGCTTCTAAGGAAGACGCTGAAGCTGCTAAAGCTAAACTTGAAGAAGCAGGCGCAAAGGTTGAACTTAAATAAGTTTAAATATAAAAAAGCTCTGTCAATGACAGGGCTTTTTTTATAGCAATTTTTTTCCTTTGCCTATTTGTTTTGAATTTTTCATTTTTTCATAAAGATAGTTTTTAGCATCATATACACTGTCGTGAATGTCTTTCCCCAGTGCTAAATTCGTCGCAATTTTAGAAGATAAAACACAACCTGTCCCGTGAGGATCACAGTTTGGAATTCTTGGATTTGAAAAAACGGAAATTTTGCCGTTTGATATAAGCACATCATAAGCTTCATTGTCATTCAGATGACCGCCTTTTATTAAAAATGAAGTTTTGAACTTATTTTCCAAAATTTTTGCGGTTTTTTTTGCGTCATCGACGGTTTCTATCCTCATATTTAAAATTTTGGAAGCTTCCTGTGCATTAGGTGTAACTAAGGTACAAAGTCCAAAAAAATTATTCTCAAAAACTTTTATTATGTTATCGTTGCTGAGACTCTGTCCGGTTCCGGAAATTAAAATCGGATCCAAAACAATGTTTTTTGCCTTTCTCTCTTTTAATGCTTTGAAAACAGCTAAAGCCGTTTCATCGCTGTAAAGCATTCCGATTTTAACTGCATTTGGTGTAATATCGTCAAAAATATTTTGTATGCAGTTATAAACAAAATCCGGAGAAACAGGAAAAATATCTTTTACACCCAGGGTGTTTTGCATTGTGACGGCGGTAATTGTCGTCATAGGATGTAGACCCGATAATGAAATAGTCTTGATATCGGCTTCGATTCCTGCACCGCCTATACTGTCGCTTCCCGCAATCGTGAGTACCGTTTTCATTTTATCACTTCTTTTAACTCGCTTAGATTTTTAATATAAAATTTAGCTTCTTTTTTTATCTCTTCTCTGTCTGGTTCGGCGTTAACATCGTAGATTCCAACTGTAATAAAGCCTGCTTTGTTTGCCGTTTTGAGTGCATAGAGAGTATCTTCAACAACATAGGTGTTTTGAACTTGCGTGTCCATAATTTTTGCGCATTTTAAATAGATATTCGGCTCGGTCTTGTAATGACCGACTTCTCTGCATGTTAAAATAGGATTGAAAAACTGAGTGATTTCGTTGTGATCTAATGCACCGAGAGTATATTTTTTATTTGTCAGTGTCGCAACCGACATCGGAACATTTTTATCATTAAAATATTCTAAGACTTCTTTTGCTTTTTCCTTTGTGTTTACTTCGTTAAAATAAAAATTTTCTATATAATCGTGAATTATTGAAAGAACTTCTTTAGGTGTTTTTTTTATTGAATGTTTTCTTACCATATATTCGGCGATTTCAGGCAAGGACATTTTTGACGCGATATCGTAGATATTTTCTTTTGAAGATATACCGAATTTTTTCAATAAATCTGTATATAGATTTATCCAAATATGCATTGACTCAAGTAGGGTTCCGTCCATATCAAAAATAATTCCGACTTTATTATTCATCAAACTTCTCCAATTTTCTGACTATATTTATTGTTGATTTTAATGGGTCTTTTGAATTAAAGATGGCGCCTATTACCGCAACGCCGTCACAGTGATTTGCGCTCAAAAGACTCAAATTTTCTTCGCTTATACCTCCGATTGCATATATCGGAATATGAATCCGGCTTTTTATATTTTTCAGTTCATCTAAATTTATTCTGTGAGTATTTGATTTTGAAGCTGTTCCGAAAACGTCGCCTATACCGAGATAAGTCGCTTTGTTTTCTTCCGCTTTCATTGCTTCTTTTAAATTATGTGCGGTTACGCCCAAGATAAAATCTTTGGGTATTATTTTTTTTGCTTTTTCATATTCAAAGTCGTCTTGACCCAGATGAACTCCGTCTGCCTTGATTTTCAGAGCAATATTTAATCGATCATTTATGATGAACGGAACTTTGTATTCCTTGCAAAGCTTTTGCAATTTAACCGCTGTCTTTTCATATTCAGAATCAGACTTTTCTTTGTTTCTGAATTGTAACATAGAAACACCGCCCTTTAAGGCAGTGTTTACAATGTTTATAAGTTTTTCGTCATCTTGATCTGAAGTAATAAGGTATAGTCTATTCTTCATTTTCGCCGATCTTAATATCTTCTCCGCGAAGAATCTTATTCATATTTCTGACAGAGCACATCTCACCGCACATTGTGCAGGTGTCTTCTTTTTCGGGAGGAGAATTTTTTCTGTATCTTTCCGGTTTTTCTCTGTCAAGGGCAAGGGAGAACATTTTATCCCAATCAAGTGTATGTCTGGCCACATTCATTTGATAATCCCACTCTGCGGCACCTTTGACTCCTTTTGCAATATCTCCGGCATGAGCAGCAATTTTAGAAGCAACGATACCTTCCTTAACATCATTTTCATCGGGAAGACAAAGGTGTTCAGCAGGTGTTACATAGCAGAGAAAATCGGCTCCGGCTGCTGCAGCAATCGCGCCTCCGATAGCACTTGTGATGTGGTCATATCCCGGAGCGATATCTGTAACAAGTGGTCCCAAAACATAAAACGGAGCATTGTGACATAGTCTTTTTTCAAGTAACACATTTGCTTCTATTTGATTTATCGGAACATGTCCCGGTCCTTCAATCATAACTTGAACATTTTTCTCTCTTGCTCTCTTTGTGAGTTCTCCCAAAACAATAAGTTCAGCAATTTGAGAAGCGTCGGTTGCGTCAACTCCTCCGCCCGGACGCATCGCATCTCCGAGTGAAATTGTCACATCATATTCGTAGCAGATTTCAAGTAAATCATCAAAATACTCATAAAAAGGATTTTCGGCCTTGTTCATATACATCCAGCCGAATAATAGCGAACCTCCTCGAGAAACAATATTCATCATTCTCTTGTTTCTCATAAATGTTTCAGCGGTGTTCTTGTTTATTCCGGCATGTATCGTTACAAAATCAACGCCGTCTTCTGCGTGTTTTCTTACTACATCTAAAAATTCTTTAGCCTTTATTTTCTGTAAACCTTTGTCCAAATATCCTACTGCGTCATACATCGGAACGGTTCCAATCATGGCAGGGGACATATCTATCAGTTTTTTTCTGAACTCTTCCGTTTTTCCGAAATTACTTAGGTCCATAATGGCGTCAACATCCATATCAATTGACTTTTTAACTTTTTTAAGTTCAAGATCCATATCGGCAATATCTTTTGATATACCCAAATTAACATTTATTTTTGTTTTAAGACCGGTTCCGATTCCTTTTGGATGAATACTTTTATGATTTATATTAGCGGGTATTACAATGCTTCCGTCGGCAACATGTTCTAAAACATATTGTTCAGAAACATTTTCGTCTTTTGCAACCGTCTTTATTTCGGGAGTAATGATTCCCTTTTTCGCGGCTTCAATCTGTGTCTTATAATTTTTCATTTTTTTCTCCT
>CABTZO010000063.1 GCA_902489335.1 uncultured Oscillospiraceae bacterium
GCTCTCTTGCTTGGCGTACAACACATAAAATGTCTTTGTTAAAAACATTTGTCCCTGCCGCAAAATCAGGAATTTTAGCCGCTACGGTTTTGGGAATAGGTCGTGCAATAGGGGAGACAATGGCGGTTATAATGGTTGCCGGAAATCAGGCAATGATACCGAAAAAACTGTCTCAGGGTGTCAGAACAATGACTGCGAACATAGTTCTCGAAATGGGTTATGCGGCAGATCTCCACAGAGACGCACTAATTGCAACCGCTGCCGTATTATTTGTATTTATTTTAATTATCAACCTTTCTGTAATGGTAATTAAAGGAAAGGTGGTAAAAGAATGAAAGACAGAGCTGTTAAGAACGCAAAAATTAAATCTGCTACACTTAAAATCATAGTTTATTTAGCAGCAGCAACAACAGTTTTTATTCTTGCTTCAATAATATTCTATGTTTTGATAAAGGGTATTCCGCATTTGCAACCCGATTTATTTAAGCTCAAATATAACTCGGTTAATGTGTCAATGATGCCCGCAATGGTTAATACCGTTGTTATGACTTTGTTGACTTTAGTATTTGCGATACCCGCAGGTATTTTCACCGCAATATATTTAGTCGAATATGCAAAATCAAACAATATTTTCGTAAGGTTAATAAATATAACGACAGAGACCTTGGCGGGAATACCGTCAATTGTTTACGGACTGTTCGGTTATCTGTTCTTTGTAACAAAATTGAAATTCAGTTACAGCTTGATTGCGGGCTCTTTGACGCTTGCAATTATGATCTTGCCTCTTATTATCAGGACATCACAGGAAGCGCTTATGTCAGTACCGGATATGTATAGAGAGGGTAGTTTCGGCTTGGGTGCAGGAAAACTCAGAACAGTTTTCAAAATAGTTTTGCCCTATGCGATGCCGGGTATTTTGTCAGGAATAATCTTGGGAATAGGAAGAATAGTAGGCGAGACCGCAGCCTTGATATACACGGCGGGAACTGTAGCCCAATACTACGACGGATTTTTGGTTTCGGGAAGAACACTTGCAATCCATCTTTATGCACTTTGGGTTGAAGGACTTCAAACCGACAGCTCATATGCAACGGCGGTTATTTTATTGATTGCGGTTATGATAATAAATGCTATGGCAACATTTGTAGCTACCAGAATAAGAAAAGGAAATAAAGAGGATGAATAAGTTTGATATTAAAAATTTAGATTTATTTTACGGAGATTTTCAAGCTCTTAAAAATATAAATCTACCTATCGAAAATAACAAGATAACAGCTTTCATTGGACCTTCGGGTTGTGGAAAATCAACCTTTGTCAAGACCTTGAACAGAATGAACGATTTAGTCGACACTTGTAAAATACAGGGTGAAGTTTATCTTGACGGTGAAGATATTTTCAAGATGGATGTAAATATTTTGAGAAAAAGAGTAGGTATGGTTTTTCAAAAACCAAATCCTTTTCCGATGAGCATATACGACAATATTGCCTATGGTCCGAGGACACACGGAATAAAAAACAAAAAGAAACTTGATGAACTTGTTGAACGTTCACTGAAACAAGCTGCTATTTGGGAAGAAGTTAAAGACAGACTCAAAAAAAATGCATTAGGTTTGTCGGGCGGTCAACAACAGAGATTATGTATCGCAAGAGCATTAGCAGTTGAACCGGAAGTGTTGTTGATGGACGAGCCAACTTCTGCCTTAGACCCAATTTCAACAACAAAAATTGAGGATTTGGCAATGGAGTTAAAAAAAGAGTATACTATAGCCATAGTTACGCATAATATGCAACAGGCGGCAAGAATCTCTGATAAAACGGCCTTCTTTTTACTTGGCGAAGTTATTGAATTTGGCGATACTCTTACGATTTTTAATAATCCGACAGATGACAGAACTGAAGAATATATTACCGGAAGGTTTGGTTAAAATGAGAGATAATTTTAATAATCAGCTTAAAGAGCTAAGTCAAATGATGATTGAAATGGGGGAACTTTGTGAATCCGCTATTTCAAATGCTATTAAGAATTTTGATAAGAAAGATGCAAAAGCTCATAAAAAAACGGTGGAGACCGAAGCTAAAATTGATCTAAAAGAGAGTGAAATTCAAAATTTTTGTACAAATCTTATGATAACTCAACAGCCCGTCGCAGGGGATATGAGAATGATTTTTTCCGCTTTAAAGATGATAGTAGATCTCGAGAGAATAGGCGACCATGCTTTTGATATATCAGGTTTATCCGAAGTTGTCAGACTTGAAGACATTGACAACACCGAAGCTAAAAAAGATATTGATGACATGCTTGAGCTTGTAAATTCAATGCAGAAAGCGGGATACGATGCATATATAAATGCGGATTTGGTAAAAGCCGGTGAAATAATCAAGAAAGACGAAGATGTCGATAAAATATTTGCCAAAGTAAAGAGCGGTATCGTCGATCTTATTTCAGTTGATAAAATCAAGGGCGAAAAATGTTTAGATTTGATTTTGATAGCAAAAAGTCTTGAAAGAGTCGGCAACCATACTGTAAACTTAGCTGAGTGGGTAATTTATTCTATAACGGGTGATATTTTTTGATCTATTGTGTAGAGGATGACAAATCAATAAGAGAATTGGTTGTATATTCGTTGAACAACACGGGTTTCAAGGCAGTCGGATTTCCGGACGCCGAACAGTTGCATGAAAATTTGAAAACGGAAAAACCGGAACTTATTTTGCTTGATTTAATGCTTCCCGGGGAAGACGGTATAACGGTTCTCAAAAAACTTAAAAGAAATGTTGACACCGCCGAAATTCCGGTAATAGTCATAACGGCAAAAGATACCGAATATGATAAAGTTATAGGTCTTGACAACGGGGCGGATGACTATATAGTCAAGCCTTTTGGCATAATGGAACTTATTTCGAGAATAAAAGCTGTACTCAGAAGAACTAAGAAGACTAAGGAAGAAGAAATATACATTTGCGAAAATATTACACTGAACAACAAAGCCCATATAGTCAAGGTTGACGATGTCAATGTTGATTTAACCAACAAGGAATTCAAGCTACTATATTTATTGCTTAAAAACAGAGGAAATGTTTTGACAAGGGATTACCTTTTACAGACAATCTGGGGTTACGATTTTGACGGTGAAACAAGGACTGTCGATGTTCATATAAGAACTTTGCGTTCAAAATTATCGAATGCGGGAGATCTCATTAAAACGGTTAGAGGTGTAGGATACAGGATAGGAAAATAAGATGAAAAAACTAATCTTTTCGGGAATTTCGCTTGCTTCTTTTTTATCCCTGATTATTTTCTTTTTATTGCAAAACAGAGTAAACCGCTTGACGCTTATTGCGTTGAGCGTATTACTTATTATATCTCTGTCCGCGCTTGTCACATTTATAATTTTTAAGTTCTCCGGAAAAAAATTTCAAAACAGTGATTTTAATAAAAATGATGATGAGAAAACAGTAAAATTTCTAAACGACAATGTTGAAATTAAATCACAGCAAACTGATGTTTTGAAGCAAAAACTCTTTAAACTTATGGATAACTACGGTGACGGAATCTTAATTTTTGATGAAAAAGGGATTTGTGTTTTTTCAAACAAAACTGCGAAAAATTATTTGAATATGAATAATGAAAACTTAAAATATGATGAGATTATTGAAGACGAAAAGTTTAATCTTTTGGTGTTGAAAGCGATAAGGGGAGAAAAGGACAGCGCCAAAACGGAAATTAACGGAAAATCTTTTCAATGCACTTCCTTTATTTTGGAAGAAATCAATAATAAATTCTCATCAATGATATCCTTGAAAAACATCACGGACAGTGAAAAAAATGAAAATATGAGAGTTGAGTTTTCCGCAAATGTCAGCCATGAGCTCAAGACACCGCTGACATCTATTATGGGAAATGCAGAAATTATCGAAACGGGAATCGCAAAGAGTGACGACATAAAAAACATTGCAATTAATATAAGACTTGAAGCTCAGCGTATGCTGAAATTGATTGATGACGTTATAAATATTTCTAAATTGAGTGACAGTGAAGTCAAACAGAGTTTTGAAGAAGTGTTTATCGATGAAATTACAAAGGAAGTAATAAAGACACTCAGATACAGTGCAAGGAAGAAGAATATTCAGATAAATTTTGAAAGTGAAAATTTATCTCTTGCGGGAAACCGTCAGGTAATATATGAGATGTTTTATAATCTGATCGATAACGCCATATCTTACGGTAAAGAAAACGGAACGGTAGATATTAAAGTATATAAAGACTCAAAAGGAAAACATTTTCGGGTCAGTGATGACGGAATCGGCATAGCTAAAGAAGATCAACAGAGAATTTTTGAAAGATTTTACAGAGTGGATAAAAGTCATTCTAAGTCAACAGGCGGAACCGGACTCGGTCTTTCAATAGTAAAGCATGGTTCTTTGATGCACGGAGCAAAAATCACTCTTGACAGCAGTTTAGGTGTAGGGACTAAAATTGATATCTGCTTTCAAAATTAAATTTTATGAGTTCATATCAAATTTTTTGATATGAACTTTTTGTAAAAAAATTAAATATAAAAGCTTGCGATAATAATTATTAATATGGTATAATTACGCAATATAATTAAAATTAAATGTATTGTAATGTTTAACTTAGGACAGGAAAATCGGTTTATATTAAAAAATCGATAGTCCGGAAAATCTGTTTAAGAAGGGGTAAAAATGAAATTTATAAAGTTGAATTACAAAAGAGTATTTACTTTATTTATGGCTTTTTTAATTTCGCTTACTTTGTTGCCTGTCAATGTTTTTGCCGTCGGTGATATCGATTACGGAAATTTACCGAATGAAAAGGCAAAATATTTGAATTCAACGAATGTTGAAAAGCCGGCTGAATTTGAAAATGATCCTAAAACCAAAGACGAAGCCGATGCTCAGATTAAAGATCCTGAAATGCCGAAAACCTATACTTACATGGTAAATTACGAAGCACTCAGAAACAAAAATCAGGAAATTTTGTATCAACCATATACCGCAACTGTCGGAGATTTTTCTTATCAGTATAAAGATATTTTCGGAAATGATAAAAAAGTTATGACCGACAGTGAAAAAAATAAGATTCAAAAAACCGTATATTTGCCTAAAATGGAAGATTATGAAACTCCCGTAGAGTCTTATTTTTTAAATTATGATATTATCAAAAGCAAAGCGACGACTCTGAAAGACAAACCAAACAATGGTTTTTTTGGTTCACAAACTTATCTTTATAAACCAATAGAGAGAAAAATAAAAATAAAACACATTTTTCAAGACTTGTATGATAAGAATTCTTACGGTTATAAAGACGGTATGAATGAAAATATATTTACCTATCAAGACAGTTTTGTCGGTTTTGATATGATTGCGTTGCCGCTTGCCGATGACATGATTGAAGGTTATGTTCCGGAACAATCACAAATAGATGTTCGTATGCCGTCTTCTGCTTGA
>CABTZO010000064.1 GCA_902489335.1 uncultured Oscillospiraceae bacterium
TGCTCTTCCGATCTCCGATGATGTTGTTTTTAATAATCTTGGTTTTGTTGTAACCGATGAGCAGCACAGATTTGGCGTTTTACAGAGGAAAGCTCTTGAAATAAAAGGCAAAGAACCAAATGTGCTTGTTATGTCGGCAACGCCTATTCCCAGAACACTTGCTTTGTCCGTTTATGCTGATTTAGACATAAGCGTTATGAAAGGCAGACCGACAAACAGAAAGAAAATTAAAACATATAAAATTGACTCTAATATACGTCAAAGGTGCTTTAATTTCATAAAAGATCAACTTGATTCCGGTTATCAGGCCTACATAGTTTGCTCGTTGATTGATGAAAACGAAGATTTGGACGATCTTATTTCTGCAAAGGAATACTATAAAAAAATAAAAAACGGACCTTTTAAAAATTACAGAGTTTCTCTTATTCACGGGCAGATGAAAAGTAAAGAAAAAGAGAAAATAATGCAGGATTACAAAGACGGTAAAGTTGACTTGCTTGTGTCTACTACTGTAATAGAGGTCGGAATTGATGTTCCAAATGCAACGGTTATGTTGATAGAAAACGCCGAACGTTTCGGATTGTCGGCACTTCATCAGCTAAGAGGCAGAATCGGGCGAGGAGAAGCACAATCTTATTGTATATTGCTTACGGATAATAAAACGGAGAAAACTACAAAAAGACTTGATGTTTTAATTAAAAGCGATGATGGATTCGTGATAAGTCAAGCCGATTTGAAGCTTCGTGGTCCGGGAGATTTTTTCGGATCTAAACAACACGGACTTCCGGATTTCAAAATTGCCGATATGTTAAACGATATGACTGTCTTTAACAATGCAATGAGTGACGCCAAGAAAATTTTAAGTGAAGATTTTCAGCTTGAAAAATCCGATCATCAAATTTTGAAAGCAGAAGTTGATGAAATGTTTAAAAATGTATAAAAAAATCCCTCAGGCAAAAGCCTGAGGGAGATTATATTGTTTAAGAAACTTTCTTCATCTCTGTAAATTTGTTATCTTCCTTGTCTGTGAAAGCTTTGTAATTTACCTTGTTGAGATTTTTTGCATCGCTTTTGTTTCTAAAATATCTGTAACCAAAATATATTGAAACTGCACCTAATACAATCAGAAGCAAAAAGGCAACAATTTTAAAAATTTTCTTGCTCATATCGTTCCTCCAAATAACTTATCTTGATTTAATTATAATATTATAAAAAAACAAGTCAAGATTCTTTATTCATCTTTGTATCCAAAGAAGATTTTTTTCTTGCGGCATTGTTCTTATGAATAAGACCTTTAGTAGCAGCTCTGTCTATTTTTGAAATTGCATCGGTATATAATTCTTTTGCATTTTCAGATTTGTTTTCAATAGCGGCATTTGCCTTTTTAATAGAAGTTTTCAAAGCAGACATATCCGATTTATTGCGAATACGAGCCTTTTCATTAGTAAGAATTCTCTTTTTTGAAGATTTTATGTTTGCCATTTTGCACCTCCCGTTTTGTTGTCTACAGAGAAGAATAATATCATCTTTTTGAAAAAATTGCAATGTTTTATTTGATTAGATTATGTTATATATTATTGTATATTCGATTTAATAAATTTATTCCGTCTGATTATATGTTTTTAGTTGAGGAGAGATTATGAAAATAAAAGGTTTACAAAAATTAACTTTACTTGATTACCCGGGACATACTGCCTGCACTGTTTTCACATATGGATGTAATTTCAGATGTCCGTTTTGTCATAATGCTTCTTTGGTAATAAAACGAGATAATCAAGACGACACCGAGATTTCCGAACAGGAATTTTTTGATTTTCTCAAGAAAAGACAAGGACTACTCGACGGAGTTTGCGTTACGGGAGGAGAACCGACTTTACAAAAAGATCTGATTGAGTTTTTGAAGAAAATAAAGTCTCTCGGATATTTGGTAAAACTCGATACAAACGGATATAATCCAGAAATTTTAGGTGATATTTTAGATAATGGAATCTGTGACTATGTTGCCATGGATATAAAAACTTCTCCGGAAAATTATGAAAAAGTAAGTGGAATAAAGGACTTGAATGTCGATAAAATAAAAGAAAGCATTAAACTGATTCGTGATTCCAAAATTGACTATGAATTTAGAACAACGGTTGTTGAAAATCTACATAACGAAAATGATTTTGAATCAATAGGGAAAATTCTTGATGAAAACGATAAATATTATTTGCAATCCTTTGTTGATTCGGGAGATTGTATAGAAAATAATTTCACGGCGGCGCCGGAAGATGTAATGGCAAAATACCTTACAATAGTAAAAAAATACGCACCAAAATCTAAACTTCGTGGAATTTGAACAAAAAATCTTAAAAAATTGTACATCTTTATCCACAATATATAGTGGTTGAGGCTTGACTTCGTCCACCATTTATTGTATCTTGTATAAGAAAACAAAAGAAAAGAGGCATGTTATGTACAAGGTAATTAAGAGAGACGGACGAGTTGTAGATTTTAATCTTCAGAAAATAAAGAGTGCCATTCAAAAAGCTTTTGAAGCAACAGAAACAAATTATACTGATGAAATCCTTGATATGCTTACTCTGAGAGTAACAGCTGAATTTCAAGAGTTTATTGTAGACGAAAGAATTCATATTGAGAAAATTCAGGACAGCGTTGAGAAACTTCTGTCAAAAGCAGGATATGAGAATGTTGCAAAGGCATATATCCTTTATCGTAAAAAGAGAGAAAGCTTAAGAAATGTAAGCAAAACTGTTCTTGACTATAAAAAGACGGTTAATGACTATCTTAAAATCAATGACTGGAGAGTTAAGGAAAATTCAACCGTTACATATTCAGTCGGCGGATTGATTTTGTCAAACTCAGGTGCGGTAACCGCAAACTATTGGTTGTCTGAAGTTTATGATGAAGAAGTTGCAAATGCTCATAAGAATTGCGATATGCACATACATGACCTTTCGATGTTGACCGGATATTGTGCAGGCTGGAGCCTTCGTCAACTTATTGAAGAAGGACTTGGCGGAATACCCGGAAAAATCTCATCTTCACCCGCAAAACACCTTTCAACTCTTTGCAATCAGATGGTTAACTTCCTTGGTATCATGCAAAATGAGTGGGCAGGTGCTCAGGCATTTTCTTCCTTTGATACCTATCTTGCACCGTTTGTAAAGGTGGATAACCTTACATACAAACAGGTTAAGCAGGCAGTACAATCTTTTGTTTATGGCGTAAACACACCTTCGCGTTGGGGAACACAAGCTCCTTTCTCAAACATAACGCTTGACTGGACAGTTCCAAATGACCTTGCGGAGAAACCCTGTATTGTCGGCGGAGAAGAACAGGACTTCAAATATAAAGATTGTAAAAAGGAAATGGACCTTATCAATAAAGCCTTTATTGAAATAATGATAGAGGGCGACGCAAACGGCAGAGGTTTCCAATATCCTATCCCGACTTACTCAATTACAAGTAATTTTGACTGGTCCGACACAGAAAATAACAGACTTCTATTTGAAATGACTTCAAAATACGGAACTCCTTATTTCTCAAACTACATTAATTCCGATATGGATCCCTCGGACGTTCGTTCAATGTGTTGCAGACTTCGTCTTGATCTCAGAGAACTCAGACGCAAATCAGGCGGATTCTTCGGTTCCGGTGAATCAACGGGTTCTGTTGGTGTTGTTACCGTTAATATGCCGAGAATCGCTTATACATCTAAGAATGAAGAAGAATTTTACAGCAAACTTGATCACGTTATGGATCTCGCAGCGCGTTCACTCAATACAAAGCGTCAAGTCATAAGCAAGCTTTTGGATGCAGGACTGTATCCTTATACAAAGAGATATTTAGGCTCTTTTGAGAATCACTTCTCAACAATCGGACTTGTCGGTATGAATGAAACTTGCCTCAATGCAAGATGGCTTCGTAAGAACTTAATTGAAAATGATGCAAGAGAGTTTACAAAGCAGGTTCTTGATCACATGCTTCATAGACTTCAGGATTATCAGGAAGAATACGGCGATCTTTATAACTTGGAAGCAACACCGGCAGAGTCAACTGCTTATCGTCTTGCCAAACATGATGTTGAAGAATTTCCGGAAATCATTACTGCTTCTGAAGGCAAAACACCTTATTATACAAACTCAAGTCATTTGCCGGTCGGATACACGGATGATATCTTCTCGGCTCTTGACCTTGAAGATGATTTACAGACAAGGTACACTTCCGGAACCGTGTTCCACGCATTCTTGGGAGAAAAACTTCCGGATTGGCAAGCAGCGGCAAATCTCGTAAGAAAGATTGCAGAAAACTATAAACTTCCGTATTTTACACTTTCACCCACATACTCAATTTGTAAACATGATGGATATATTGTAGGAGAACACTTCAAATGTCCAAAATGCGGTGAAACAGCCGAAGTATATAGCAGAATCACAGGATATTACAGACCGGTTCAAAACTGGAATGACGGAAAAGTTGAAGAATATAAAGACAGAAAAGAATATGTTATCTCAAACGATGAAACACCGATTCTCTTTACAACTTCCACTTGCCCAAACTGCAAAATAATCAAAAAGATTTTAGCAGAGCAGAATGTTGAATATGTAGAAATAAATGCAGAAGAAAACATTGAAATGGCAAAGAGATTTAAGCTCAGACAGGCACCGTCGCTTGCAATAAAAGCCGGAGACGAATATCAAGTATATGCCGGAGTTGACCAAATCACAAAGGCCTTGGCTCAAGTAAAAGCTTAAAACATAAAAGTAAAAGCACCCGAAAGGGTGCTTTTTGCTTAATGAAATTTAAAATTTGGATTAGTTAGCCACATATGTGTATGACTCTAAAACAAAAAGAAAAAGGGTGAAATGTATCAACCCTTTTTTTATTGAACAAATGATAATATTTAAATAAAGATTTGACAAATATGTACTATTATTGTGTTACAATTATTATAAGGAGGAGAAAGAAGTAATTATGCTAATAGAAAAGCTACTAAAGTCTATAACGATAACAATCTAATCTTTCCTCCTATCAAAAGATTAGCACAAAGATAAATTTATATCTATAAGGCGTGATTTTATGATTTTCAATGAAATTTTAGAGAAATCAGGATTAAATCAATCAGATTTTTCAAGAAAATTTAATATCCCGCTACGAACCATACAAAATTGGGCAGGTAATCGTGCAACTCCTCCTAATTATGTTTTAGAGCTTTTAAATTTTGCGATTGAAGCGGAGAAAAAGGGATTTATTTACAATAAAAATTCTTTATTTTAATCAAAATTTTATTAA
>CABTZO010000065.1 GCA_902489335.1 uncultured Oscillospiraceae bacterium
AGACGTGTGCTCTTCCGATCTTTGACAATTCATTTTCAATCTCGTCAATTTTTTCATGTATTAAGAAAATATCTTCCTTGCTGTCAACTTCAACATGCAAAGAAAAAAAGGCTCTTCCGGGACCATAATCATGAATTATAAGGTCATGCATTCCGACTATATAGTCATATTTTTCAGAAGCCATTTTTATATAGTCCTCAATTTTTTTGACTGTATTTTTATCAGCCGAACCTCCGAGCAAAGTGCTTATTGTTTCGGATATAGATTGAAAACCGCCTATTAAAATCAAAATGGCAACTCCAAGTCCAAAAATTCCGTCAAGATTTATCGAAACATAGGGATCGACAACAAAGCATAGAAGAACAGCCGATGTTGTGATAACGTCGTTTAACGAGTCTTTGAAGACTGCCTTCATAGGCAGAGAATTTATTTTCGCTCCATAATGTCTGTTATATATAGCCATATATATTTTTACAAAAATTGAAACCGACAAAATTACGATCTGTAAAACACCAAACTGTGTTTTAGTGGGATTTATTATTTTTTCTATTGAAGTTTTTGACAGTTCAAATCCTACAATTAAAATTACAATTCCTACAATGAGTGCGGCTATATATTCCATTCTCCCATGACCGAAAGGATGTTCATTATCCGCTTTTTTACCGGATATTTTAAATCCGATTGCCGTTACAAGTGAGGAAAGTGAATCTGTTAAATTATTGAATGAATCTGCCATTATTGCCATCGATTTTGACAAAAATCCCGCAAGATATTTAAAGCCAAATAAAAACAGGTTTATAAAAACGCCCAAGATCCCGGACATAACGCCAATTTTAGTTCGGTTATTTTGATCTTTATAATCTATATTTTTTCCAAGAAAAATTCTAATAAGCAGTGCCATTTTTTTCTCCGTTTTATAAATATATGCGTATTCTATATTATTTGTAAGTAAAAGTAAAACGAAGAATTTATGTTGTTAAAACTATAAGGCTTTGTTATAATTTCATTGCAAATTTACTTTTGAAAGGACATTTCAATGAATAAAATAAAAAAAGCAATTGTTCTTGCAATTAAAGGTTTCATTATAGGAATTGCCAATGTAATCCCCGGAGTGTCGGGAGGAACTCTTGCACTTGTTTTGGGACTCTATGAAGACCTGATTGATTCAATCAGCCACTTCATTTCAAAATTCAAGAAAAGCTTTTCATTTCTGTTCCCGATTTTAATCGGTATTGCGCTTGCTTTTTTGAGTATGAGTCACCTTGTCACTTATTGCCTTGACAACTATGTTTTTGCGACAGTAATGTTGTTCTTCGGAGCGGTTTTGGGCGGACTTCCGATGCTTACAAAGGTTATAAAAAATCAAAAAGTAACGGTTTCAAGAGTTTTAGTTTTACTCCTCACTTTTGCACTCACAATAGGCCTGCTTTTCATAAACGGAAATCATGGTCAAGTTTCTTTTGAAAAAATAACCTTTTTGAATGCGCTTCTATGGATTATTGTAGGTGCCGTTGCTTCTGCCACAATGGTTATCCCGGGCGTTTCAGGTTCGGCATTTTTAATGACAATCGGATATTACGAGCCGTTCATGAATACCGTTAAATCACTCACAAATCCGGGATCTGACAAAGGTCATGCTATTTTAGTTTTAATTATCTTTTTCATTGGAATTGTTATAGGTATTGTCGGAATATCAAAATTAATAGGTTTCTTATTAAAAAAATACAGAGTAACGACGTTTTGGGGAATCATAGGTTTTGTTACCGCAAGTGCTATAGTAATAATAATACAGAACTTTATTTTTGGCGGAATTCAAAATAATCTTGCCGGTACCGGAGTTATGGAATATATAATCGGCGTAGTTTTATGTGTTTTAGGATTTTTAGCCGCTTATAAATTAGGAGATAAATAATAATTGTTTACTGACAAACTTACAATTAAAGTTGCTGCCGGAAAAGGCGGTAACGGGTGTGCTTCTTTCAGGCGAGAAAAATATGTTGCTAACGGCGGTCCTGACGGAGGCGACGGAGGAGACGGAGGAAATGTTATCTTTACCGTCGATACGGCATATTCAAATCTTGCCGTTTATCGTCGACAAAATAAAGTCTATAAAGCCGGAAACGGAGAAGACGGAAAAAGCAAAAAAAGAAACGGTAAAAAAGGCAACGACCTCATTTTGAAAGTTCCGAAAGGCACGATAATAAAAGAAGTAAACAGCGGAGTTATCATTGCAGATATGAATGATAACAACGACTTTATTGCCGCTCACGGAGGAAAAGGCGGACTCGGAAATCAACATTTTGCCACTTCGACAACACAAGCTCCAAAATTTGCAAAGTCGGGAAAAAACGGAGAAGCTTGGGAACTTGTTTTAGAGCTCAAACTTATTGCAGATGTCGGACTTGTCGGATTCCCAAATGTAGGCAAATCAACTTTAATCTCGATACTCACAAATGCTCGTCCTAAAATCGGAAATTACAGTTTTACCACGCTTTCCCCTGTTTTGGGTGTGGCTGAAATAGATTATAATCATAGTTTTGTAATAGCCGATATCCCCGGACTTATTGAAGGTGCCCATGAAGGAACCGGACTCGGAGATGAATTTTTAAGACATATTGAACGCTGCCGAATGATAATTCATGTCGTCGATGTATCGGGCAGTGAGGGGCGAGATCCCAAGGACGATTTTAAGAAAATAAATGAAGAATTATATAAATATGACGAAGAACTGTCTAAAAAGCCTCAACTTGTAGTTGCAAATAAATGCGATCTTGCAACAGACGAACAAATCAAAGAATTTACAAACCTCATCGAAAAAAGCGGATATCAATGTGTAAAAGTATCTGCCGCAACAACAAGCGGCGTCAAAGATTTAAAGCAAAAAGCTTTTGAAATGATAAAGCAATTGCCGGAGCCAAAAAAATATAAAGTTCAACAAATTCCTGAAGAATATTATGCTAAAGATAAAGATGATGAAATAAAAATTAATGTCGAAGGCAATATTTACAGTATTGAGGCTGAATTTTTCGATAAAATTTTAAGTTATGTCGACTTTGATGATTTTTCATCTCTCGCTTATCTTCAACAGGTATTGAAAGAAAAAGGAATTGTAGATAAACTCAGAGAAAAAGGAATTAAAACCGGTGATATAGTTATGATTAACGGAGTGCCTTTCGACTATGTTTTATAATTCTGTTTTACAACTGGCTTTCTTGGGCGACAGTATATATGAAACCTTAATAAGAAAAAAATTATTGAGCACTACAAAATTACCGGTAAAAAAATTAAATCAGATTAAGCTTAAATATGTAACTGCTTCCGCGCAGTCAAAGGCTTTAGAATTTATTTTTGATTCTTTGACAGATGAAGAAAAAGACCTTGTATTAAAGGGCAGAAATGCTAAAATTACTAATGTTCCAAAGACCGCAACTCACAGAGAATATCACAATGCAACTGCACTTGAGACGCTTTTCGGGTATCTTTATATGAACAATAATTATGACAGATTAAATGAACTTGTTGATGTGATTTATAATATGGAGGAAAAAAATGACGATTAAGAAGATGAAACAGACAAAGACATACAACTTCATATTGGATGTTATCGTTTGTTTCCTTGGTGCAACGGCATATTCATATGCTTTGAAAATTTTTACAATTCCAAACCAAATCGCACCCGGTGGCGCAACAGGTATTGCAACAATAATAAACTACCTTACACGCTTTCCTATCGGTGCAACAATCACATTGATTAATCTGCCTCTTTTGATAATCGCATTCAAAGTTTACGGTCTTAAATTCATGTTAAAGACTTTGCTCACCGTTCCGCTAATTTCGGTTATAGTCGACCTTGGTCCCAAAATCACGCCCTATACTTCTAACCCTCTAATAGCAACTATCTTTGGCGGTTTGCTCGGAGGAATAGGTTCAGCCTTGCTTTTCAGCAGAGGCGCAACCGCAGGCGGATCGGACTTGCTGGCAAAACTCTTAAGAAGAAAATGGGCTCATATTTCAATGGGATCGATTATTCTGTTTATAGATGCCTGCGTTGTAATTACTTCCGGTTTTGTTTTCAAAAATGTTGAATCGGTTTTATATGCTATAATATTTATATTTACAGCTTCGGCTACCGTGAATTATTTACTTTACGGTCGTGGATACGGAAAGCTATTCTTTATTTTTACAAATAAATATAAAGAAATTTCAGAATCAATTATAAAAGAAGTCGGTCGAGGAGTTTCGATTTTGAACTCTGTCGGAGCTTATACGGGTAAAGAACAAAAAATGTTGATTTGTGCCGTAAGAAAAAGTGAAATTACCAAAGTTTCAAAACTTATTCAAAAATATGATGAAAAGGCTTTTGTCATTACAACCGAAGCAAGTGAAATTTTCGGTCAGGGCTTTAAAATATATGGCTCTGATACAAATAACTAAAGGAGAATGATATGTCAGGACACTCAAAATGGAATAATATAAAAGCGAAAAAAGAAAAGACTGACGCTCAAAAAGCGAAAATCTTTACAAAAATGGGAAGAGAAATAACCGTTGCGGTAAAAGAAGGCGGTCCCAATCCCGAACAAAATTCAAAACTCAAGGACGTAATCGCAAAAGCAAAGAGCAACAATGTTCCAAACGACAACATAGAGAGAATTATCAAAAAAGCATCCGGTGACGGAAATTCTGATAACTATGAAAACATTATATATGAGGGATATGCCCCCGCCGGTGTTGCAGTGATTATAAGAGCACTCACGGACAACCGAAACAGAACCGCAGGAGACGTCAGACACATATTTGACAAACACGGCGGAAATATGGGTCAAAGCGGCAGCGTTTCATTTCTCTTTGATTTACTTGGTATTATAGTAATTGAAAGCAACGATATTGACGCAGAAAAACTGATGGATGATGCTATCAGTGCGGGTGCCGAAGACTTTATTATCGAAGACGAATATTTTGAAGTCAGAACAAACCCTCATGATTTCAGTGCAGTATCGGAAGCTTTGCAAAATTCGGGATATAAATTTTTATCGGCAGAGATTTCCTATGTTCCGAAAACAACCGTCAAGGTCGATAACGAAGAAGACGCATTAAAAATCGAAAAAATGCTTGACATGTTTGAAGACAACGACGACATTCAGAGTGTTGACACAAATATGGAATAAGAACAAAATAAATTGGCGG
>CABTZO010000066.1 GCA_902489335.1 uncultured Oscillospiraceae bacterium
CTGCGGTCTCCAAAACCGCGTGCCGAGGGTTCGAATCCTTCTGCCCCTGCCAAAAATGGCCCGGTAGTTCAGCTGGTTAGAACGCTAGCCTGTCACGCTAGAGGTCGACGGTTCGATCCCGTTCCGGGTCGCCATTTTTGCTGATGTGGCACAGTCGGTAGCGCACATCCTTGGTAAGGATGAGGTCGCGGGTTCAATTCCCGCCATCAGCTCCAAACTGATTATAATTTAATTCGCGAATTGCTTTGAATATTCAAAGCAATTTGATAATTTTCATTTAGTTGTTTTATATTGAAAGCAGGTGAGAATATGGATACCGATAAAGGGCGAAGTAGCAATGTGACTTTTGAATTGACTTTTATAAAAAGCTGTCCATATTTTGACAAGCTTTTTGAGGTTGATTGAAAGCCATTGTTTTACGCAAAGTAATACAGTGGTATTTTTTTGCCCTGTTGAATGAATTAGAAACACAGATTTCGAGAAACGGAGGGTAATATGAATTTTAAAAAACCGACAATAAAATATAATGACAATAAGTCTAAAATTGTTAAGCTTATAACCGGAAATTTGCCGACTGAATTCATAATTGATAAACTTTCAGATTTCCATGAAAGCGATATAGCCGATACCTTACCTTTAATTAAGAAAAATCAAAGGCAAAAATTATTTTCAATTTTAGATGTAAAGACTTTGGCATCTGTTTTGGAATATACCGAAGATGAAGAATATGTAAGATATATCGGTGAACTTTCCAATGAGAAAAAAGTCGAAGTTTTAAATGAAATTGAAGTTCCCGATGCGGTTGAGTATTTGAAGACTCTTGACGCAAAGGAAAAACATGAACTGATTGAAAAAATCGATCCCGAAGTCAGAGAAGATATTCTTTTATCAGCTTCTTTCGATGAAGAGACAATCGGTAGCAAGATGTCTACCAATTTCATATGTATTTCAAAAAATTGCTCGATAAAGCAGGCTATGAGCGAGCTTGTCAGTCAAGCCGCAGAAAATGACAATATTCAAACAATTTATGTTGTTGACGAAGAAGATAAATTTTACGGCGCGATTGATTTAACAGAACTTATAATCGCTAGAAAAGGTGAAGAACTTGAAGATTTGATAATGCAGTCTTATCCTTATGTTTACACTTATGAACTGATTGATGATTGCATACCCAGAATAATGCAGTATTCGGAAGACTCTTTCCCGGTATTAAATGCGGAAAACAAAATCTTAGGTGTTTTAATAGCAGAAGATTTAGCTGAAATCATTGACGAAGAATTGGGCGAAGATTATGCTAAATTCGCAGGTCTTTCCGCAGAGGAAGATTTAAGAGAACCCTTTTTCACAAGTCTAAAGAAAAGATTGCCTTGGCTTATTATTCTTTTAGTTTTAGGCATGCTTGTTTCAAGCGTTGTGGGTCTTTTTGATAAAGTTATCGCAAGTTTAACTCTTATAGTCAGTTTTCAATCTCTTGTTTTGGATATGGCGGGAAATGTCGGAACTCAGTCACTCGCTGTTACAATAAGAGTTTTGATGGACGAAAAATTGGACTTTAAACAAAAATTAGCCTTGATTGGCAAAGAATCAAGGGTTGGATTTGGAAACGGTTTAATTTTAGGTTTGCTGTCTTTTGTTTTTGTAGGGCTTTATCTTTACTTGATTAAAAAGACACCGGCTCATCTTGCTTTTTCAATCTCTTTTTGTATAGGACTTGCACTCGTGATAGCAATGTTGCTTTCAAGTTTGTCGGGAACATCAATACCAATGTTATTCAAAAAAGTGGGCATAGATCCCGCAGTTGCTTCCGGTCCGTTGATTACCACAATAAACGATATGATCGCCGTCGTTTCTTACTATGGACTGGCTTGGATTTTACTGCTTCATGTATTGAAAATTTAGCTTGATTTAATCCAAAATTTTATAAATAACACTTTGAATAGGTGGTTTCTTACGGGAAAGATGAATTGATTGCAAAAATTCATCTTTTTCTTCTTTTAATATCTTTTCATTGTCACCGTAAAGAGTTACCAATAAATCGCCCTTATTTATTTTGTCACCGATTTTTTTGTTGAAAACGAGACCTGCAGTCAAATTGATTTTATCTTCCTTACTTTTTCTGCCTGCACCCAACATAAGTGCGATATTACCGATCTGCTCGGTTTCGATTCTGTCTATATATCCGTCTGTTTTGGCATATATTTTAAGCTCATATTTTGCCTTATCAAATTTTTCCGTATTTTCCAAATAACTTATATCTCCGTTTTGGAAACCTATTATTTCACAGAACTTATTATACGCAGATAAGTCATGAAGTTTTGATTGTGCAAGTGAAACGGAATTTTCAAAATCCTCATTAAAAGACAGAGAATACATCTTTGCCGCCAAATTCACAGAAAGTTCTTCAAGCCTTTTATCACCTTTATTTTTCAAAACGTTTAAGGCTTCAATTATTTCCAGAGAGTTGCCTACATTGTTTCCGAGTGGCTCGTTCATATCACTCAAGATTGCGGATACTTTTTTATTTGCGCTTTTACCGATATTTATCATGACTTTTGCAAGTTTTTCCGCCTGATCTTTTGTTTTCATAAAAGCGCCGTTTCCGAATTTAACATCCAAAACAATGACATCGCTGCCGCAGGCGATTTTTTTGCTCATAATTGAAGATGCAATCAGGGGAATACTGTCAACTGTCTCGGTCGCATCTCTGAGTGCATAGATTTTTTTATCGGCAAGAGCGATATTTTCGCTCTGCGTAATCATACAAGCGCCGATTTTTTCTATTTGATTAATAATTTCTTTCCCACTTAGACTGATTTTTATTCCGGGTATGCTTTCGATTTTATCGGCAGTTCCACCGGTATGACCGAGCCCGCGACCTGACATTTTAATTGCCGCACCACCCATAGCAGCAAATAGCGGAGTTGCAATAAATGTTGTCTTATCTCCGACACCACCGGTTGAATGTTTGTCGGCAAGTGGAATATTAATATTTGAAAAATCAAAAACTTTTCCGCTTTCGATCATGGCAAATGTAAGATTTTTTGTCTCTTCGTCGTCCATACCGTTGACGCAAATTGCCATAAGCAGGGCAGATGCTTGATAATCCGGAATTTTACCGTCGGTGAAATTTTTTACAAAAAAATATATTTCTTCTCTGTTTAATTTTTCTCCGGCTCTTTTTTTCTTTATAATATTTTTAAAAATCAAGACTTTCACCTTTATCAAACGGATGAGTTAAAAGTTCCGATAAACTGTATTCCTCATATTCATCGTTTTTGTTTTTAGCGATTATTAAAAAATCTTTGTCACAAAATTCTGAAAGTGTCTGTAAACAAATGCCACAGGGCATAGAAGTCACCGCCATAGCTTCAAAAGACATTTCACCTTCGGAAATTGCTTTAAAAAGTGCGACTCTCTCTGCGCAAACAGTAGCGCCGAACGAAGAATTTTCAATATTAAAACCCGTAAATGCTTCTCCCGAAGAACACAAAATACACGCACCTACATTGAAATTGGAATAAGGTGCGTATGCGTTTTCGGCGGCAGTTTCAGCCATAAAAATTAAATTATCTCGGTTAATCATTTTCTTCTCCTGTCAAAATTGCAGTTTCAAGTGCAAGACAAATCATATCTGAAAAGCCTTTTTCTCTTTGTTCTGACGATATTTCAATTTCTTTTCCGGGAATATCCGAAACGGTTAAAAGAGAAAGCGCATTTTTGTTAAAACGAGCCGCATTAATGTAAAGTGCAGCCGTTTCCATTTCAACACCCAAAATATTTAGCTTTTTGAAACTCTCTGCGTCTTTTGAATAGTCATAAAAATGGTCACTTGTGAATATTGAACCGATATGAATTTTTTGATTGTTATGACTCGCTGCTTTTTCACAGTTTCTAAGCAGGCGGAAACTTGCGACTGGGGCAAAATTACCATTAACATCTAAATTTTTTACAAAATTTGAATTTGTGGATGCTGAATTTGCGGCGATTATATCAAAAATTTCAAGTCCGTCTGCGATTGCGCCTGCCGAGCCGACACGAATTATATTTTCAACATCATAGAAATTAAAAAGTTCATAAGAATATATCCCCATTGACGGCATACCCATACCACTTGTCATGACTGAAATTTCATGTCCTTTGTATTTGCCGGTGTAACCGTATGCACATCTTACTTCATTGACAAGCTTAACTTCATCGAGAAAGTTTTCCGCGATAAACTTTGAACGCAGGGGATCTCCCGGCATTAAAACTGTTTTTGCAAAATCGCCTTTATCTGCATTTATGTGAGGTGTACTAAATTTCATAATAATTCGCTTCCTTTTTGTATTCGTTATAATTATAATTCATTGATGATTTTGACGCAAACAATTGCGTATTTTACAAGTTTTGATACAATATATTTATGGATTTCAAATTACATTCAAACTTTGCTCCCATGGGAGATCAGCCAAAAGCTATTGAACAATTGGCAAAAGGAATAGATGAAAATTTAAGAGAACAGACTTTGCTTGGTGTTACGGGTTCAGGCAAAACTTTTACCATGGCAAATATTATCGAAAAGGTAAATCGACCGACCTTGGTTTTAGCTCATAACAAAACTTTGGCGGCTCAGCTTTGTTCGGAATTCAAAGAGTTTTTTCCTGAAAATGCCGTTGAATATTTTGTATCATATTATGATTATTATCAACCTGAAGCCTATGTCGCAACGACAGATACTTATCTTGAAAAAGATTCCTCGATAAATGATGAAATCGATAAATTAAGGCACTCGGCAACCCTTGCGCTCTCGGAAAGAAGAGATGTAATAATTGTGGCTTCCGTTTCTTGCATATATTCATTGGGAGACCCTATTGATTATCATAATATGGTAATTTCTCTCAGACCGGGTATGCAAAAAAGTCGAGATGAACTTTTGAGTAAACTGGTAGATATTCAATATGAAAGAAATGATATAAATTTTATCAGAAACAAGTTCAGAGTTAGGGGCGATACAGTTGAAATCTTTCCCGCGGCGTCTAATGATA
>CABTZO010000067.1 GCA_902489335.1 uncultured Oscillospiraceae bacterium
TTAAGCTTAAAATTTTAATTGCAGAATTATATAAATAGGAAAAGTCGACTTTTTCCTTGATATAAGTCAACTTTTCTTCATCTATTTCTTCATTTTCATGTAAATTCAAAGAGTAAAAAGTATTTAAGTCTGTTGTAAAGCTATATTGGTTGTCAACATAGATGTGGACTTTTTCTCCCTTACCTGTTTTATATTTTATTTTCAATCTTCATCATCCATTACAATATCGATTTCTGCTTGTGTATCAATACTTTTAATCGGTTTATCTTCTTGTGTTTTTTCAGTTTCGGATACTTCGGTTTTCGTTCTTTCGGCCGTAAGTTTCTCTTCAATTTTGTTTCTTATAAGTTTTTCGATTTCGTTACTAAGTGCAGGGTTTTCCTTGAGCAATACCTTTACATTATCTCTGCCCTGTCCTAAACGTTCTTCGTTGTAATAGAACCATGAACCACTTTTTCGGACTATATCGAGTTCAGATCCGAGGTCTAAGATTTCTCCTTCATGTGAAATTCCTTCGCCATACATAATATCAAAAGTTGCTTCCTTGAACGGCGGAGCAACCTTGTTTTTTACAATCTTTGCCTTTGTTCTTGATCCGACAACTTCTCCTCCGGCTCCTTTTAGCTGTTCTTTCTTTCTGACATCGATTCTCACAGATGCATAGAATTTCAAAGCTCTTCCACCGGTTGTAACTTCCGGATTACCATATATAACACCGACTTTTTCACGAAGCTGATTGATAAATATTATTATTGCATTTGACTTTGCAATCGCTCCGGCAAGTTTTCTGAGTGCCTGAGACATAAGTCTTGCATGAAGGCCCACATGGGAGTTGCCCATTTCTCCCTCTATTTCAGTTCTTGGAACTAAAGCTGCAACAGAATCGACAACTACAATATCAACAGCTCCGGAACGAACAAGAGATTCAGCAATTTCAAGTGCTTGTTCTCCATTATCCGGTTGAGAAACCAAAAGAGAATCAATATCTACTCCCAAATTCCCGGCATATAGAGGATCTAAAGCATGTTCGGCATCAATAAAAGCGGCTTCTCCACCAAGTTTTTGAGCTTCAGAAATCATGTGGAGTGCAAGCGTCGTTTTTCCGGATGACTCAGGTCCAAAGATTTCAATGATTCTTCCCTTTGGAAGTCCGCCTATTCCGAGAGCATAGTCAAGCATTATTGAGCCTGTCGGGATAGACTCGATTTTTAAGTCTGTCTTTTGTCCCAAGCGCATTATTGCACCCTTGCCGTATTGCTTTTCAATTTGATGAATTGCCGTATCTAAGGCTTTTTCTTTTCCGGATTTTGCCAAGATTATTCCTCCTTGTTTGTTCGCACAAATGTTCGATGTTTATGATTATAGTTTATTTTTATAAAAAAATCAAGATTACTCATTTATTTTATTTTAAACGAATTTAATATATGCTAATCGGTTATTTTAGGATTTGATTTATAATTTGACTTTAATTAAAATCTGCGATATATAATTATAGTTGTTAAGGATTTATTAACTATGCAGAAGTTATTTTGATTATGGAAAATAAAAGAAACAAAAAAATGGTATATATTTTATCGTTTTTATTAATTATTTTGTTAATAGTAATTATCGTATCAATAATTTATTTGAAAAATTTAAATAATAAAAAGAAAAATACAACTCCCCCTGCTGAAATAACTTCTGTTTCTTCTGTAACAAAAGAATCGACGACATTAGCAGAAACAACAACAAAAAAAGAAATTAAAACGACAAAAAAAGCTAAAGTTAATACTATTAAAAATAATAATAAAAAATATAATAACGGAAATAACTCATATAAAAACAGAAAACACCTTAAAGTTCCTTTGATTTATCAAAAACCCGAGTTGCCGAGCGGCTGTGAGATTGTTGCTCTGACAATGGTTCTGAGATATAACAATTTTAATGTAGGAAAAACCGAACTTTTAAAATTTTTTGATTTTGGTCCGATAACTACTACAAATCCAAATAAAGCATTTCTGGGAAATCCTCGAAGAGATCCGGGTTATTGTCTGGAGCAACCCGTTATAAATGCTGGCAACAGATATTTATCAAGTGTAGGAAGTCCAAAAAGGGTTATCTATAAGTCAGGCTTGTCAATTTCTCAAATTAAAGAATATATAAACTCCGGTACACCTCTCATTGTTTGGATTACTTTACAGGCAAATCCTCCAAAATTTCTTGATAAAACTTATTATTCCGATGGTCATCCTTACCATCCTTATATGAACTCACACACAGTAGTTATAAGCGGATATAATGATTACGGGATTGAAGTAACCGACAGTATGGACGGAAATTGGACAATAAGATATGATAGATTTCAAAGATCGTATAACTCAAGAGGTCAAAAAATTTTAATAATTGAATAATCAGTGTTAATTTTTCAGATAAATATCGTTGCATATATTTTTATACTTGCAATATATGATTATTTTTGATAGAATTCTTCTGTTAAATTACAAAGTAATTGAAAGGGGGCAAATCATGGCAAAATGTGATATTTGTGGCAAGGGCGTAAAATTCGGTATAGCTGTATCTCACTCTCACAGACGTTCAAACAGAACCTGGAAGCCAAATGTTAAAAGAGTGAAAGTCATGGTAGACGGCAGAGCTCAGAGAAAAAATGTATGTACTTCTTGTCTCCGTTCAGGAAAAGTTACCCGTGCGATATAAATGAAAACCCGGGAATCGGGTTTTTATTATTTAGCGGAATTGTGTAAAGGTAGCACAGCAGACTCTGACTCTGTTAGTTGGGGTTCGAATCCCTATTCCGCTGCCAATTAAAATAACCCTTGATATATAAGCGAAAAGCTTGTGTATCAAGGGTTTTAATTTATTTATAGCCAAGTGATTCCGGCATCATAGTCTTTCCATTCACCGTTTACATAAACTTGAACCCACTGATGACTATACTGATTCTCATTTACATGTCTCCATTTGTATCCCATAAGTTGAACAACCAAACCGAGTGCTCTACAAGCTCCCGCACATGATGCTTCTTTTGCCACAAACACGCCGTAAGCTTCCGCATAATAAGGTCCTTCCATTGTGTATCGTGCGTTATTGTAATAAACATTTACTTTCTCGGTCGCCTTGTCCAACTTTTGTTCGTCTGTCCAATTTTTTGGTATTGAATCAGCAATTTGTTGCGCCACTTTTAAAGCTGCGGCATTTTGTGAATCGCTCAATTTATTTTTGAAAAGCCCGGCAGGCAAATTGGACTTTTTTGGTTTTGGTTGTTGTTTAGGTTGTTGTTTAGGCTTAGAATAAGGTACTTTTGTCGTCTCCTCAACTTTCTTTGTCGTAGTTGACGGTGGCTCTGTTGAAACTTCTTTTTTGGTGGTCTCGACAACTGTTGTTTCGGATTTAACGGGCAATTTTTCTTTACTTTTTTCAGAAACTTTTGACTTAACAAAAATTATTGTTGCGATAATAATTAAAATCAAAATAATAACTGATATCAAAATTATCTTTTTATCTTTAATTTTTCTCATAAAATCACCCACCTAAATATTATTATTTTACATCTTTATTATACCTCAAAGCGTGTTATTAATAAATATAAGATCGGTTGTATCCAAAGCTATTAAAAAGACATACAAAAGAAATTGTTATTTCTAAAATTAACGGTTCTTATGTAATGGCAAAGATAATAACCGCAGAAGAAATCGCTGAAATGTATGAAGTCGTTTATAAAAAAATTTATGAGCTTCTCAGTTCTGTTGAAGACTGATTTTTTAATAAAAAGGATTTACAAAAACAAAAAATAATATTTTTTCGAAAATCAAAAAAGAACGCTTCGGCGTTCTTTTTTTACATTAAAATTATGCACTTATGATAATTTTACTTAATCGGCAAGCCTTTTTTGTAGGCTTCTCTTGCTTCATTAAGGCTCATATCATTCGCTCCACCCCAAAAATCAGGCTTGTCTTCTTGGACGATATCTTTTTCCCAGCCACAATGCGGACAAACATCGAATGTTGTAGCTTTATAAACCGTTATCGGATTTCACACCTTATTTTTTAAGATGATTTTCCCAATCAGCTTCCTTGAAGCCGACTAACACAAAGTCGTCGCCCACCAGCAAAGGACGCTTTACAAGCATTCCGTCTGTGGCAAGAGTCTTAAGCATATCGTCTTCGCTCATCTTGGGAAGCTTGTCCTTTAGCGACATAGATTTATACAGCATTCCGCTGGTGTTAAAAAACTTTTTAAGCGGAAGCCCACTGCGTTTATACCACGAAGATAGTTCCTCAAAAGAGGGGTTTTCCTTTTTTATATCTCGCATTTCATAGGAAATTTCGTTTTCGTCCAGCCACTTCTTTGCCTTTTGGCAAGTGCTGCACTTTGGATAGCAAATAAATAACATAGTTCATTCTCCTTTGATTAATAAAATTTTGATTAA
>CABTZO010000068.1 GCA_902489335.1 uncultured Oscillospiraceae bacterium
GCAAACGGTTTTGATTGAAGAAAATCCCGTTAAATTATGCGATTATCTCGGTTCGGTTTTACCGATATCAACGGAAGAGAAAATGACTATAATGTCAACAACCGATATTTCACAAAGACTTGAAAAGCTGAATGAAATTATCTCAAAAGAAACTCAGATAAGACGAATTGAAGTTGAAATTTTAGCAGAGGCCGAAGATCAGGTAAATGAAAGTCAAAGAGAGTATTTTCTGAGAGAACAGATGAAAGCGATTTCTAAAGAACTCGGAAATGAAGATCTTGCCGAAGAAGTTGAAAAGTTCAAAGAAAAAATTAATAACATAAAAAACATAGATGAGAGTTCAAGAATTTCTCTTATAAATGAGTGCAACAGACTTTTGAAATATGGTTCCTCACTTACCGCGGACAGCAATGTTACCAGAGCTTACTTAGAAACGGTTCTTGATTTGCCTTTTGACAAGTTCAGTAAAGATGAGAAAAATCTTTCAAAAGCCGAGAAAATTTTAGACAGAGACCATTACGGTCTTCAAGAAGTAAAGACAAGGATTTTAGAATATATAGCGGTTAAAATTTTGAATCAAAATGTAACCGGTCAAATCATCTGTCTTGTCGGTCCTCCGGGAGTAGGAAAAACTTCGATTGCAAAATCTTTGGCTCAGGCGATGAATAAAAATTATCAGAGAATAGCCTTGGGCGGCATTTCCGATGAAGCAGGTCTTCGCGGTCACAGAAAGACATACATAGGTTCTATGCCCGGAAGAATTATCAAAGCTTTCATCAGAGCGGGAGTTAAAAATCCGCTTATTTTGCTTGATGAAGTAGATAAGCTCGGAAAAGACTATAAAGGGGATCCTTATGCCGCTTTACTTGAGATTTTAGATCCGGAACAGAACAATACTTTTGTCGATAACTATATTGAAATTCCGTTTGATTTAAGTAAAGCTATGTTTGTGACCACTGCAAACGATATTTCTCCGATTCCTCAACCGCTTGTAGATCGAATGGAAATCATTGAGCTTTCGTCCTATACGGAAGAAGAAAAAATTAATATAGGAATGAAGTTCTTAAAACCAAAATGTTTGGAAAATGCGGGACTTGACGGGTCTAATCTCTCAATATCAAGCAAGATTATGTCAAAGATAATTACTGAATATACAAGAGAAGCCGGAGTCAGAGGACTTGAAAAACAGCTTGCAAAAATTTGCAGAAAAGTGGCTAAAGAGATAGTTTCCGACAAGGTGAAAAAAGTCGTAATTAACGATGACAATCTTTCAAAATATTTAGGCGTTCCAAAATATATTGAAGAAAACAAAAACTTTTCGCAGGTCGGCAAAGTCAATGGTCTTGCCTGGACTCCCGTCGGAGGAGCCATGCTTTCTGTTGAAGTGGCACTTATGCCCGGAAAAGGAGAGCTTAAAATAACAGGCAGTTTGGGAGATGTAATGCGCGAAAGTGCGGAAATTGCAGTTGGTTATATCAGGGCAAATTCAAAAACTTTAGGAATTGATTCCGAATTTTATGCAAAAAATGATATTCACATCCATGTTCCCGAGGGAGCTACACCCAAAGACGGACCGTCAGCCGGCGTAACCCTTGCAACTGCTTTGATTTCAGCACTTATAAAAAGAAAAGTTCCGTCGAATGTGGCTATGACAGGTGAAATTACTTTACTTGGCAATGTCCTGCCGATAGGAGGCCTGAAAGAAAAGTCTTTCGCGGCATATAAAAACAAAATTGAAAAAATCTTTATACCGAAAGAAAACTTAAGAGACTTGCCGGATATTCCCGACGTTGTTAAGGAAAATATTGAATTTATTCCGGTTGAAAAAATCGAAGATATTTTTAACGTTCTTTTTCCGAAAAAAGAAAAGCAAAAAATTAAAAGTAACAGAAAAACGAAGACTTATTTATCAGAAAAAGTCTTAGTCGAGGAACAGAGAAATGAAATTTCGAGAAATTGAGTTTTTAATGTCTTGTGGCATACCCAAACAGTTTCCAAAAGCGGACAGAACGGAAATTGTTTTTTCGGGCAAATCGAATGTGGGAAAGTCGTCTTTGCTAAATGCCTTGACAGACAGAAAAAACATCGCTAAAGTAAGTTCTTCTCCGGGAAAGACAAAGACGATAAATTTTTTCAATGTCGAAGATGTGTATTTCGTCGACCTTCCCGGTTATGGATATGCAAAAGTTTCTGACAGTGAGAAAATAAGATGGGCAGACCTGATGGAAAATTATTTTGCCGGTGACAGAAAGATTGAACTTATAGTGCAGATTTTGGATTATAGGCATAGGCCCACAAAACTTGATTATGATATGTTGAATTTTATGGAATATAATAATCTGCCATACATAATAATTTTAACAAAGGTCGATAAATTAAATGCGACCGAGTTAAAAAAACGAAGAACAGAAATAAAAAATGAACTTGAAAATTATCATCCTGAAAGAATGATTGAATTTTCATCAAGTAATAAAACCGGAGTAAGGGAGTTGAGAGAAACAATATGTTCATTTACAGAGGAATAGACAAAAACGAAAAAGGTCATTTAACTTTAAACGGCTATGATTTAACCGAGCTTGCAAAAAATTACGGAACGCCACTTATCGTTTATGACAGAGATAAAATTGTTGAGAATATCAATAAATACAAAAAGTCAATTGATGATTATTATGATTCTCACGGAAAAGTATTGTATGCGGGGAAAGCTTTTTCCTGTCTTGAAATGTGCAGATTATGTAAGAGTTTAGGCTGCGGTTTGGATGTTGTGTCCGAAGGTGAAATTTTTACCGCTTTGAAATCCGGTTTTCCACCCGAAGATATGTTTTTTCACGGTAATAATAAGACAGAACATGAAATGAATTATGCCGTTTCCAACAAAATCGGATATTTTGTGGTTGATAATATTTCGGAACTTGAAAAATTGAACAGGGTTGCAAAAGAAAACAACTGTGTTCAAAAAATTCTTATGAGAATTAAACCCGGAGTCGAAGCACACACTCATTCATATATTCAAACGGGTCAAATCGATTCAAAATTTGGATTTGCGCTCGAAACCGGAGAAGCCGAAAAGGCTGTCTGTGAAGCACTTGAATTTGAAAACTTGGATTTGAAAGGTTTTCATTGTCACATAGGCTCCCAAATTTTTAACACAGAACCCTTTGTAAAAGCTGCAGAAAAGATCTGTGAGTTTATCGCACAAATCAAAGAAAATGAAAACTATGAAATAGATATGCTCGATTTAGGCGGCGGATTTGGTATTAAATACACAGATGAAGACAAGTCACCTGATTTTGATGAATATATGGAAAAGGTCTCGGAGAAAATCAAGGAAGTCTGCAAAAAACACGATTTGAAACTTCCCTATGTTTTACTTGAACCGGGCAGGTCAATTGTCGGAGAAGCCGGTGTTACTCTTTACACAGCCGGAGCGGTTAAAGTGATTCCCAACATCAGAACCTATGTTTCGGTTGACGGAGGTATGACGGACAATCCAAGATATATTTTATATGAGTCCGAATATCAATTCTGCGTTGCAAATAAAATAGGTGAGAAGCGAGACAATAAATATACTGTTGCTGGAAAATGCTGTGAGAGCGGAGATTTACTCGGAAAAGATATATATTGTGAAAAAGTCGAGCCCGGAGATATAATCGCAGTTTTATCAACGGGAGCATACAATTATTCAATGGCATCTCACTATAATAAGATTTGTAAACCTGCCGTCGTGATGGTCGGAAAAGACGGCGAAAAATTGATAATAAAAAGAGAAAAGCCGGAAGATTTATTGATAAATGAATTATAAAACATTTAAGTAACATTTTATTTATAAAAATTTGTTGAAAAAACTAATTTTATTCAGTATTATTGTAGAAATTATGTAGTTTTTTGATAGGAGTTGATTTTTTGTACAAAATTGTGAAAAAAAGAGATCTCAATCCTACCGTTTGTTTAATGGAAATTGAAGCACCTGCAGTTGCAAAAAAAGCGCAGGCAGGACAATTTATTATTTTCCGTATTGATGAACATGGGGAAAGAGTGCCTCTTACAGTTGCTGATTGTGATCGTGAAAACGGAACAGTTACAATCATCTTCCAAAAAGTCGGAAGAACAACCATGAGACTCGGAGATTTGAATCAAGGCGACTACATCCTTGATTTTGTCGGACCTCTTGGAAAAGCTTCTGAATTTGACGGAATGACAAAAGTTTGCGTTGTCGGTGGCGGCGTAGGCTGTGCGATTGCTTA
>CABTZO010000069.1 GCA_902489335.1 uncultured Oscillospiraceae bacterium
AGGCGACGGGCGATTGATAATCGCCCGCTACGGGGGTGGGATGGGTATTAATCCCGGGTCATTTTATAATTATTCTGTGGTTGACAAAACATATTAAAAATTTTAACATATATTTTCAAGTATAATAATAAATATGCGATTATTGGAGGTAATTCCCATGTTTGAAAAAATCAGAGCTATTTTAGCTGAACAACTTGATATTGATGAATCTGAAATCAAGAAAGACACAAATATTTTTGAAGATTTGCAGGCTGACAGTTTAGACATGATTGACCTGATAATGACAATCGAAGACGAATACGGTTTTGAAGTCTCCGATAAAGTAGCTTCTAAAATTAAAACTGTTGACGATGTTTGCAAGATGATTGAAGAAAATAAAACAAAAAACTGAGATAAAGGAATCAAAATAAATGGATAAAAAACTTGTTAAAAGTATAACTTCAAGAGATGAGGACTTCACTCAGTGGTATACGGACATTGTGAAAAAAGCAGAACTTTCTTCATATTCTTCAGTCCGAGGTTGTATGGTAGTGAGGCCTTATGCCACTGCTCTTTGGGAAAACATAAAATCCGACTTAGACAGAAGATTTAAAGAACTTGGGCATGTAAATGTTATGATGCCTATGTTTATTCCCGAATCTTTGCTTCAAAAAGAAAAAGATCACGTTGAGGGCTTTGCTCCGGAAGTTGCATGGGTTACCTATGGTGGAGATGAAAAACTCACAGAAAGACTCTGCGTTCGTCCAACATCCGAAACCTTATTTTGTGATCATTATCATGATATTATCCATTCTTATCGCGATTTACCAAAACTATATAATCAATGGTGCTCAGTTGTCAGATGGGAAAAGACCACAAGGCCGTTTTTGAGGACTATGGAGTTTTTCTGGCAAGAAGGGCACACTATGCATGAAACAAGCGAAGAGGCAGTTAACGAAACCGAGCAAATGCTGAATGTATATGCTGATTTTGTTGAGAATGCTCTTTCAATTCCCGTTATCAAGGGAATAAAGACGGACAAAGAAAAGTTTGCGGGAGCCGAAAAGACTTACACTATTGAGGCTTTAATGCATGACGGAAAAGCCCTGCAGAGTGCGACCAGTCATTATTTCGGAGACGGATTTTCAAGAGCCTTTGATATTAAATTTGCAGACAGAGAAAACGGTCTTTCCTATCCTTTCCAGACATCTTGGGGCATGTCAAGCAGAATAATCGGTGCTATCATTATGACACATGGTGATGACGACGGACTTGTTTTACCGGTTCAAGTTGCTCCTATTCAAATTGTAATCGTTCCGATTGCTTCCCATAAGGGAAATGTTTTGGAAAAGGCAGAGCAGCTTAAGGAAAAACTTTCGGAAAAATACAGAGTAAAACTTGATAACAGCGACAATACACCGGGTTGGAAATTCGCTGAATATGAAATGAAGGGTGTACCGCTTCGAATTGAAATCGGACCGAAAGACATAGAAAAAAATCAAGCCGTTATGGTAAAAAGATATAACAGAGAAAAGCTTTTTGTCTCTCTCGACGAAATAGAGTCCGAAGTTGAAAAAGCTCTGAAAGATATTCAAAAGGGAATGTATGAAAATGCGCTGAATCGACGCACTCAGATGACTTATACCGCACATGACTATGATGAATTCAAGAAAATAGCAGAAGAAAAAAGCGGATTAATCAAAGCTATGTGGTGTGGTGATTTGGCATGTGAAGAAAAAATAAAAGATGAAACCTCCTGTACATCACGCTGTATTCCCTTTGATGAAGAACATATTTCAGACACCTGTGTTTGTTGTGGAAAGAAAGCAAAAAGCATGCTGTATTTCGGAAAGGCATATTAATGATATTTGCGGCAATTCTGGCGGCCGGAAGCGGCAGTAGAATGAATAGCAAAATTTCAAAACAATATTTGAATCTTTCCGGCAAACCCATATTCATTTATTCTCTTCAAGCCGTCATAAATTATGGCGGCTTTGATGATATTATTGTTGCCGTTGGAAATAAAGATATTTCATATGTCGAGAATATCATTAAAGATTATACCGATAAAAAAATAATTGTTATTCCGGGCGGAGAAAATCGCAATCAAACTCTTGAAAAGATAGTCAAATATCTCTGTGAAAATTATGAAATCAAAGATGATGATTTGCTTTTAACTCATGACGGAGCGAGACCGTTTGTTACTGAAAAAATAATAAAAGACAATATTGAAAAGGCAAAACTTTTGGGAGGAGCGACTGCGGCTGTCAAAAGCACAGACACAATTGCCGTTACAAAAGAAAACTTGATAAAGCAAGTGCCTGACAGAAACTTTTGTTATAATGTTCAGACTCCGCAGACTTTTAATTTGAAAAAATTGAAACGATGTATGGATAAACTCAGCGAAGGTCAAAAAGAAAGTTTGACGGATGCTTCAAAAATCTTTTTATATAATAATGAAAAAGTCGGAATAAGTAGAGGAAGCGAAAATAATATAAAAATCACCTATCCGACTGATCTTGAAATCGGGGAAAACATACTCAAAAATAAAAAATAAAATAACTATTCTGTTGGGCTGCCTTTACCAAAAGGCAGCCTTTTTAAATTTTACTTAGATTTAACATAACTTGGAATGGCGATTTTACATTGGGTATTTAGTATGTAGACAAAGCAAAAGGCTTTTAAAAATTTCAAGGAGTGAAAAACCTAATGAAAAAATATGGAAAATGGATAGCTTTAATTCTCGCAGTTTTAACTGTAGGAATCGTTTTTACATCATGTAACAAAAAAACGGAAAAAGGCAAAAAATCAGACTTTGACAAAACTGCAAACATAGCAGTTCTTACTCGCGAAGACGGCTCAGGAACAAGAGGAGCATTTATCGAACTCGTAGGACTTGAAACAAAAGAAAACGGTAAGAAAGTAGACAAAACAACACCGAGTGCTTCAATAACCAACAGCACAGGAGTAATGCTCACAACAGTTGCAGGTAACCCTTATGCAATCGGATATATCTCACTTGGTTCACTTAATGATACTGTTAAAGCTCTTAAGGTTGACGGAGTAGCACCATCAAAAGAAACTGTTAAAGACGGTTCTTACAAAGTTGCAAGACCTTTCAATATCGCAACAAAAGGCGATCCGACCGGTTTAACAAAAGATTTCATCAACTTTATACTTTCAAACGAAGGTCAAAAAATCGTTGAAGAAAACGGTTATGTAAGCATCGAACAAAACGGAGAATTCAAAACAGACGGTTCCAAGGGAACAATTAAGATTTCCGGTTCTTCATCAGTTACTCCGGTAATGGAAAAACTCATCGAAGCATACAAAAAAGTAAATAAAGATGCCAATATCGAACTCAACCAGAGCGATTCAACTTCCGGAATGAAAGACGCAATGAGCGGTGTAAGTCAAATAGGTATGGCTTCTCGTGAACTTAAAGACAGTGAAAAATCAGCATTAAAACCGACTGTTATAGCTAAAGACGGAATTGCAATCGTAGTTCATAAGAGCAATACTACAGATAATTTGACAACCGAACAGATTAAAAACATCTATTTAGGTAACGTTCCGACATGGGCAGACGCTATTAAATAAGAATGAAAAATTTAAAAGAAAATGTAATGAAAGTTGTGTTTGCCCTAACGGCAACACTGTCCATAATATCAGTAATCTTGATTTGCGTTTTCCTCTTTGCAAATGCCGTTCCGACCATTAGGGAGATCGGCATTTCAAAGTTTTTATTAGGAAAAACATGGAGCCCGTTTAGCGATATTTACGGAATTTTTCCGATGATTATCGGAAGTATCTATGTAACTGCTTTGTCCGCCTTATTTGGTGTTCCGATAGGTTTATTGACTGCAATATTTTTAGCTAAGTTTTGTAATAAAAAACTGTATAAAATATTGAAGCCTGCTGTGGATCTGCTTGCCGGCATACCATCTGTTGTCTATGGTTTTTTCGGATTGATGGTTATAGTGCCGCTTGTAAGGGAAGTTATCGGAGGACAGGGTCAGTCATTAATTGCTGCGAGTCTTGTTCTTGGAATTATGATTTTACCTACGGTCATCAGTGTTTCGGAAGCCGCAATCAGAGCAGTGCCCGACACATATTACGAAGGCTCTCTTGCTTTGGGTGCAACGCATGAAATGTCTGTGTTTAAAACAGTTGTTC
>CABTZO010000070.1 GCA_902489335.1 uncultured Oscillospiraceae bacterium
GCAAATAAAGCGACTATCATCGGCATAAACGGAAAAGTTGCAGGTGTCATCTGTGCGATACCGCCTATCACAAATGCAATAACAAAATAAATAAGTGAAAAAACACCTATGGAAATGTAATCTCGTGTCAATAATTTGTTTTCATTTTTCATAATAAGAACATCCTTTCCAACATAAATATTAGCCTTTTCTAACTTGAATATAAAAATTTTTACAGCTTATGTAAGCCGTAAAAGTCCCTCCCATCCGGAATTAAAAAAAACGGCAAGTTCTTCAATATATTCAATCGCCTGTTCTCTCGTCATATCATGAACAACTGTTTCAAATGCAGCTGTAAAATATGCACTGGTAATCATGTGATGTAAATCATGGCTGACACTTCCTGTCATTTTGCCTTTTTCTTTAAGAATAGCATAGTATTTTTCTGTACGGGATACTTCCAATTCTACAAGTTCATGAATATAATCTTTATATTTTGTGCCCTCAGAACAGCAAAGTACGAGCTTGAATTCCTCAAAATAATCATAAATATAATTTACAAAATGCAGAAGGTATTTTGTAGACAACTCTCTGCTTTCCGAAGTTTTATTTTCGGGGATTAAATTAAAATGGGCATCTTGTGCAGCTCTGAATTGTTCTGTCAAACCGTCTGCCGCTTCAGAAACAAGTGCTTCAAATAAAGCTGCTTTATCCGGATAGTATCCGTAAAAAGCACCTTTGGTAAATCCTGCTTCCGCTACAATTTTTCTGAGAGACGCATCCTTAAATCCCTTCGCTAAAAATTCCCGTTTTCCCACTTCTAATATTTTTTGTTGCGTTGCTGATATTTTCATCAAATGCCTCCTCGCTAATATACCAACGGTATATACCACTGGTATATTAGCATAATTTTTATTTTTAGTCAATATAGTTTGGATAAATAAAACAGTTTATGCCAATGTCGTTTTATTTTCTTTTTATTTGCAATTTTTGGCAAAAGGCAAATTACCGTTGTTATAGAGATTAAGGGATAAGAAGAATAGCAAGCATAGGAAAGGGGTACCATTTCCGTAAAAAATCTCTATTCCCCGCATTTCCGGCGTCAGAGATTTTGCTTGTTGGGAAGTGTCCCAAACCCTCTATGAAAGCAGAAAGGAAATTCACCTATGAATAACAGAAAAAGAAATGTGCAGATTAAATTTCGTGTTACAAAAGAAGAACGCAGCCTAATTGAAGAAAAAATGAAACAGGTGCCTACAAGTAACATGGAAGCGTACCTTCGGAAAATGGCGATAGACGGATATATCATTCAGATTGATCACAGCGATATAAAGAAAATGACGGCAGAGCTTCAAAAAATCGGGGTCAACATCAATCAGATTGCAAAAAGAGCCAATGCAACAGGAAATGTGTATCAGGAAGATATAGAAGAAATCAAAGGAGCCTTAAAAGAGATATGGCGGTTACAAAGATTAAGCCTATTAAAAGCACACTGAAAAAAGCACTTGAATATATCCAAACCCCCGATAAAACCGATGATAAAATGCTTGTATCTTCTTTCGGATGCAGTTATGAAACCGCAGATATTGAATTTGCCTTTACTCTTTCACAGGCACTTGATAAAGGAAACAATTTAGCCCATCACCTGATACAGTCCTTTGAACCGGGAGAGGTCAGTTTTGAAAAAGCCCATGAGATTGGAAAGCAGCTTGCGGATGCCGTAACAAAAGGACAGTATGAATATGTCCTAACCACTCATATTGATAAAGGGCATGTCCATAATCACATTATTTTTTGTGCCGTTAATTTCGTGGACTATCATAAATATAACTCCAATAAAAGAAGTTACTACGGGATCAGGAATATCAGCGACCGCTTATGCTATGAAAACGGCTTGTCGGTTATCACTCCGGAAAAAGGGCGAAAAGGAAAAAGCTATATTGAGTATCAGACGGTAAAGACAGGTACAAGCTGGAAAGGAAAACTAAAAGAAACGGTTGACCTTCTGATTCCTCAGGTAAAGGATTTTGAAAAGCTTTTAGAGAAGCTGCAAGCTTCCGGTTATGAAATCAAACGCGGAAAATATATATCCTGCAGAGCACCCGGACAAGGGCGATTTACAAGGCTGAAAATTCTCGGTATTGATTATACGGAAGAAGCAATCCGAAAGCGCATTGCAGGAATAAGAAGTCGTAATGTTAAGATACCGAAGCAGGAACAAGGAATATCCCTACTGATTGATATTGAAAATAATATCAAGGCGCAGCAGTCGGCAGGCTATGAACATTGGGCGAAGATCCATAATCTGAAACAGGCTGCAAAGACAATGAATTTCCTTACGGAAAATAACATCTTGCAGTATGAAGATCTGATAAAGAAAATAGATGAAATTATCCTTGACAGTGAACAGACAGCATGCAGCTTAAAGCAGAACGAAAAGAAACTTTCCGATATGGCTGTTCTTATAAAAAATATCTCAACCTATCAAAAGACAAGGGATATTTACAGAGGATATATCAAAGCAAAGGATAAGGAATCATATAGGCATAAACACGAAAGTAGTCTGATACTTTATAAGGCTTCGGGAAAGGCACTAAAGGATGCAGGCGTTACAAAACTTCCGAATATTACCGCTTTGCAGAAAGAATATGCCGCCCTGCAAAAGAAGAAAGAAGCCATATATTCCGACTCCGGAAAGCTGAAAAAGAAAGTCAAGGAATGTCAAAAGATCAAGCAGAATGTTGATACGATTTTACAAAGAAAAAATCCGAGCAAGGAGCGTACAAAATCCCTTGAATGATTCCTCTTGTGAATACCATTCATCGCTTTTGCTTATGTCTATCTTGGTTTTTTCCATTTCCCATAGGCAAAGACTTCGAGCTGTTCTCCAGGATAAAGAGCCCCTAAATAGTCTTTTAGGTCAAAACGGATGTCGTAGCGGTCGTGGTATTCGTCAAAGATAAGGGTTCCCTGTTTCATAATTTTTCTCCTTTAGAAATCATTTCTTCCGTACATATCGTGATTGAAAAGTGAGCTGTAATAGTTTCCTATGGTGGACGGGGCGTTAAAAAGCACCGCCTTTAGATACTGCTTTATGTTTCTTACCTTTGTGGTATTTTCCTGCATACAGTCAAGGACAAACTCGATATGGCTGCTGTCAAGCTTCATAAATTTTGCCTTTACAAGCTCCGCCGGGTATTCATCACCTGCAATTAAGATTTTCTTTCTTTTGCTGCATACGGTTTCAAGAATCAGGTCAAGGATTTCATCTATGCGATCACGGTCAAGGTGTTTGGCGTTTATGAGGTGTTCATACTCGATATTGTCCTTGATAATTTCCTCATAGATTTTATATGCGTCTTTCTCATCCGTTCCTTTCTTTTCCGGTAATGACTTATCCAAAGGAGAGGGGTCAGGGGAAAGGATAGGAATGGAATCGGTATTTAATCCATCTTTATTTATTTCTTCTTTTTTTGATAGATCCGTATTTTGTATATCTTTATTTAATTGCATTGGATTTTCCGATGTCGGATTATCCGCTTTCGGTTTTTCCAATATCGGCTTATCCGATGTTGGATTTTCCAATACCGGCTGATCCAATACCGGACTAATCGGCTGTTCATAAATGGTGTAGGTAATGGCTGTCATTTTCCCTTTTTCATCTCTGCCCTGCGACCTTTCTATATATCCCGCTTTTTCAAGCTCCAAGACGGCGGTACGAATGGCGTCTATGCTTTCTTTGTTGATATGGGAAAGCCCTGCAAGGGTATAGTCCCAGTTTTCCGGAAGCGACAGCATTTGAGAAAGCAGCCCCTTTGCCCTTAGGGTCAGTTCCTTGTTTCGCAGGTGATGATTGCTCATGACGGTATATCCCTTGTTTTTCTCTACTCTGAAAACTGCCATGTTCTTTGCTCCTTTCGTTTTATTTTGTTACGCAGTTAAAGGGCGATTTTGAAAGAAAAGGTATATTCCCCTTGCTTTGTCAAAACCGCCCTCTGAAAGCCTTATATTTCAAGCCTGTATATGCCTCAACTTCGTAACATTGGCATGAAAAAAGCGGTGTCCTTATGCTTCCTTTGACGGAAGCGAAAGATCACCGCTTTTA
>CABTZO010000071.1 GCA_902489335.1 uncultured Oscillospiraceae bacterium
GCCCGATATGGTGTAGTAGCGATGAACAACCCTTAAAATATCTGCAAGTTGACTGTGTCTCTTCACTCTCCGGTATCCGGGGGGTTATCTATCTCCGGCACTTAGATTTATCAGTAAATAAAAAATTTTAATCAAATAGATAAAATTCGGGAGATTGATAATCACCCGCTACGGTGGGGTGGAACACAATCTGTAAAAATTCCGCACACTGACCATGTCCCTTCCCTCTCTGGTATCCCGGGATCCAATTTTGACATAAGAGTATAAATAAACCCTATTCGTCGACGATGGGTATCAATCCCCGTTTCATCAGTTAACTGTATAAAAAATATAGATGTTAGAATCTATTGTCTAACATCTATATTCTAAAATTTAATATTATTCCGGTCTTTTGGGATTTGGATTCCGTGTAATTTCAGTGGATTTCGGATTTTCACCTTTTTTAAGCATCCTTCCCATTACAACAAAGCGATGATTGCCTGTCTTACCTTTGTCATACCTGAAAGCGCAGGTTGACAAGGTCAAGATTTTATCATTTTTGGTGATTTTACCGCCATTAAATACATATTCATTTTTCTCATAAATCTGCTTTGTAAAATCATCAAAATCATCAGTAAGAGGCGTTGTTGTTATATAGTAAAAATCTGTTGTAGTATAAAAAACAGCAAACACCTCGAAAGCAACATTTTCATTTTGCAAAGATAAAAATATTATTGGATTTTTCTTTAAAAATTCTATGTCTCTGTATTTGAACAGCTGTTCAAATTTTTTGCCGTTTGGATTTTCCCTGGTATTTGAGTGACCGTAAATTATTGTATTTTCCGAAAGCGAAGATGCACCGGGGCCGACCGAACATTCATAGTCCGCAAAGTAGCAACCGTAAACATTATACTTTTTCAATTCTGTCTTTCTCAGATAAAAGTCATTGTCTTTAGCTTGAACAACGGGATCGTTTACATTTGAATCAGGAATTTCAAGCCAAGCTACAGCATCATTATTTTTTGTCTTAAACTCTGCAAGTTTCTGTCTGTTATCAGCAAGAGTGTAAGTCAGTTTACTCTGCGTGGGAACAGCTTTTTTTTCGGCATTCTTTTTCTTAATAATAAAAACTCCTGCTAAAACTCCGGCGATTATAGCAATAATCAAAATGCAGATACAAACTAAAACAATCTTTTTTTTCTTTTTATCTGCATCAGAAAGTTTTTTGTGTTTTGGCTCTGAGTTGATAATCTTAGTTGTTTTGTCTGTGTCGTTTCTTTTCATATTTAGTCCTTTAAAGATGTATTTATAATAAAAATATTTATTCAAAATGCTGTTATCTTTTATTTCAAACAAAATTATACGACAAAACAAACTTACATTCAATGTTCACAAACTGATATATAAATTTTAGTATTCAAGAGAAAAGTGAAAAGAAAAAAGAAGTAATGATTTTCAAGAAAATCATCGCTTCTTTTGGTGCGGATAACAGGAGTTGAACCTGCACAGGGTTGCCCCCATTAGAACCTGAATCTAACGCGTCTGCCTATTCCGCCATATCCGCATTTATATTTCTTTAATCTGTTTAGAACAATTTAATTTATCATAAAATTTTTTATAACTTATTCTTATAAAATAACCTTTATTACAATTTTCGCAAAGAGCTTTATTTACGAAGTAATTATGTTTAAACTTCCAATCATCCATATTTTTAAGTTCTCTGCCGCAGAAAATACATTTTGATTTAAAAATATTTTTGTCTATCAAAGGACTGTTTATATCATTAACATAAAAAGGAACAAAGGTCAATCTATTATAAAATTTTTCATCTAATATTTTGATGAATTTATTAAAATTACTTTCATCAAAAACTTTTTTAAAACACTCTGCTGATAAAGCCGCATCGTTTACTGCTCTGTGTAATTTGCTTTTATCACATTTTATGTTAAGCATATCCAGTGCATTTTGCAAGCTAATTTGATCAGAATTAACTATTTTTAAGTTTTTCATAAAATATTCTTGAAGATCAACATAATAATTTATAAAAGGAATTTTGGAATCATTGAAATGATAATTAAAGTTTTCGGAAAAAGTCCTAATATCTGAATCACTCCATGATAAAAAGACATTTTCTTCAATATCGCCGGCGAAAGTTTGAAAGACTTCTGTAACCTCGACAAAATCTTTAGAATTTATCAAATCAGAATCTTTGATTCCGGTTAGTTTCGTTGTTCTCTTCTTCAAATGTGCATTTATTCTTGGCTTTATAGTTTCTGAGAATTCACCGATAAGCTCAAAGTTTTCATTTAATTTAACTGCACCTATTTCTACAATTTCGCCTAAATGTTTTTTTTGTTTTTTATCAAAAACGGTATTCCATTCCAAATCAAAAATTATAAAATTCATTTTTTCGAGGCTCTTTCCACTTCTTCAATATTTTCTCCGCCAAAATCATCTCCTGTTTTTTGCTTAATGTAAACTTTGTCGTCAGATTTAAAATGAACCATAAAATTCTCAAATTTATCGCTCAAATTAATAAAAGTCGTTCTAAAAGCAAAATGATCAGCAAAATAATTTTCATATGCTTTACCGTATTCACCGCTTAAAACACTATCAACCGAGGCCTTAGGTTTTACAGCTAATTTTCTGTTTTCCTCATTCGAAAAGCCTTTTTTCTTAAATATAAACGAAGAAATCATCAAAAAGATTACCATAAAAGCAAGAATAATTGATATAACTTTTGCAATTTTTTTTGAAAAATAATATTTAGAAAACATATTTTACCTTTCTAAAATCTAAAATATAAAAACGGATTATATGTGGTACCCACCAGACAGGCAGTTGATAAAATCATTAAAATTAAAGAGAAAATTCCAATTGCAATGTCTGAGGCAATCTTTCCTATGTCAGTTTTACCCATTGCTTTTTGTGTTTTTTCTAAAATCATTTTTGGTATCGGTGTACAAGCGATGACAGCTATGAGGATTAGGAATATTCTTCCCTGAAGATAAGTAGATACATCAATTAGAGAATTTGAACTAATATTTGTAAACATAATAGTCAACGCAGTTTTAAGCCTTACCATATCATCAAAATAGAAAAATACCCAGCCTATTAAAACAACAAAGAGTGTATAAACTCGTCCAATTGTCTGTTTGAATAAGAAAGATCTTCTTTTTCTAAATTTATCAAAGAAAAAGGTTTCCATAGCTATGAAAACAAAATAATATAATCCCCATAAAATGAAGTTTACAGCAGCACCATGCCAAAGTCCTGTCAAAAGCCAAACAAGAAATAGATTAAAAACATGATTTTTTCTGTTGCCGCCAAGAGGAATATATAAATATTCTCTGAAAAATGTTGTCAGACTGATATGCCATCTTTTCCAAAAATCATTTATATCTGTTGCAACATACGGATATTTGAAGTTTTCGGGAAATTTGAATCCAAGCATTTTGCCAAGACCGATCGCCATATCCGAATAAGCCGAAAAGTCAAAATAAATCTGGAAAGCGTAGAAAATCACACCGACCCAAACACCTGCTTTTGCACTGGTCCAAAGGTCCCCCTCGAGAAAATCAGATACAGCTTTTCCAAAAAAGTTGGCAAGGACTGCTTTCTTAAACAGACCGATAATAAATCTTACTATGCCGTCAGATATATCAGAAAATTTAATTGTTCTGTGATCAAGAGCTTTTTCTATATCGACATATTTTACAATTGGTCCGGCAATAAGTTGTGGGAACATGCAAACATATAGTAAAAGTTTAAAAAATGAAGTTTGGGCTTTAGCGCGATTTCTATAAACATCTACTGTATAGGTTATTGTTTGAAAAGTATAAAAAGATATTCCGATAGGCAGCGTCAGTTTAAGTGTAGATACGCTTGAGTTAAATAGCGAGTTAAATTCAGATATAAAGAAATTATAATACTTAAAAATCGCTAAAAGAAACA
>CABTZO010000072.1 GCA_902489335.1 uncultured Oscillospiraceae bacterium
AAGTTAGAAGACAATTTAAAGAACATCCCGGAATTTTAGACGGAACCGAAGAGCCGGACTACAAGACCTGTGTAGGTATTTCAACTAAAGCTGCTCTAAGAGAGATGGTTCTTCCCGGAATAATTGCAGTTGCCGCTCCTTTGATTGTAGGTTTTATACTTGGAAGCGAAGCACTCGGTGGTCTTCTTGCAGGTTCGCTTGTAACGGGCGTTTTACTTGCAATCTTCATGGCAAACTCTGGCGGTGCTTGGGATAATGCAAAGAAATTTGTTGAGTCCGGAAACTTCGGAGGAAAAGGTTCAGAGACACATCACGCTACAGTTATAGGTGATACAGTCGGAGATCCTTTCAAAGATACTTCAGGCCCTTCAATCAACATTTTGATAAAGCTTATGACAATTGTTTCACTTGTTTTTGCACCGATTATCGCAAATTATGGTGGTCTTATAAAATAAATTTCATAAATACTTACCGCTTTGCATTTTGCAAAGCGGTATTTTTTATTTTAATTTGCTTTATGGTATAATAGTCTATAAATTAACAATGTGTAAAATTGGAGTATTTATGAAAAAGCCTAAAAAAGAAAAAGACTTAAAAATAAATTCCACTACTAATTTTAAGTCCTCTATTTTATTTTCAATTATTCTGCTGATTATGATAGCAGGAGAAATTGTTTTATTTCAATTTACCGATAATAAAAAAATCTTCAATGACGGCAATCCGCCCTTCATTCAAGTGATTAATCTTTTGGCTTTCGTTTTAATAATTCTTTTCATTATAAGAATTGTTCTGTTAAATCGATATTATAAAAAGAGCTATGAAACAGATCCCATCACAAATCAAATAAATTTCGATGTTTTTCAAAAGAAAGTTAAAAGAGCTATTAAACATAATCCTCACAAGACTTTTTATATTTACTCAATGAGAATTCCTAATTTTCAAACTTTGAATGAAATCTTTGGATATGTAAGGTGTAATATGATCTTGGCGGAAATAAGCAAACAGCTCAGCCGATATTTTGTAAATATGTTTGAATATCACTGTCGCTTATACTCCGATCATTTTGTTTTCTTTTCTCCTCGAGATCTTTCAAAAGACGACACTTTTATTGACTATATGTCTAAGAATATATCGGATATTAAACTCCCGGGCGAAAACAAAATCGTATTGAGCGTTCAAATCGGGGCCTGTGAAATACAGAAAAATCGTTATGATAACGATGATATATATCCTTTTATAGGAAATGCAAATCTTGCACTGGAGAATATTGGGCACTCTGATCTTTGTATTGCCACATATGATGATGAGTTAAAACAATTCTTGACAAGAAAAGCCCTTCTTGAGCAGAAAATGTATAAAGCTCTCGAAAATGAAGAGTTTAAAGTTTATTTGCAGCCAAAGCATAGAACATCAAATGAAAAGCTGGTCGGTTGTGAAGCTTTGGTTCGTTGGCAAGAACCGGAAATGGGACTTATGTTTCCGGATCAATTCATTGAAATCTTTGAAAAGAATCGTTTTATATATAATTTAGATTTCTTCGTTTTAGAAAAAGTTTGTTCTATTTTACATAAAAGAAGAAGTCTGAATAAACCCGTTGTTCCTATATCTGTAAATATATCCCCCGTTGATCTTGATTTTACGGACTTTGTGGATAAATGTATTGCATTAAAAGAAAAATATGATATTCCCGACAAAACAATAGAATTAGAGTTTACAGAGACAACCTTTGTCGGAAACAAAGAAAAAGCCAAAGAAGTCATGAAAAAGCTACATGAAAACGGATTTGAACTTAGCATTGACGATTTTGGAAAAGAGTATTCTTCACTCAATTTGATTTTAGACCTTCCGATTGACACAATTAAATTGGATGCATCTTTCTTCTCAAGCATAAAGAACCTTTCGATCGTGCGAAACATTGTTGCGATGGCAAGAGCCTTGGGAATAATAACAATTGCAGAGGGAGTTGAAACTCTTGAAACGTTAGACTTTCTAAAAATGATAGGTTGTAATATAGTTCAAGGATATTATTTTTCAAAGCCCATGCCCTGCGATGATTTTGAAGATTACATCGTAAAAAATGATATTGATAAATATAATAATTTTGACAACGATTATGATAAACTCATTGAAATTGCTCCCACTGATCTTCCCATTGACCAAGTCCTTGACGAAACTTATATATTTATTTTACATATAAATTTAGAAGACGGATCTTTCAGACTTCACCCGCGAAAATCAAATTCCTCACTCAATAAACTTAACTCCAAGTTCGCCGGAGTTGACGAATTATGCGATTATTTTTGTGAAACATTAGTATTTGAAGATGACAGAAGCAGAGTCAGAAAACTAATTAATTTAAACTCCTTGCGTGAACATTTTAAGTATAACGGCGAACTTATAATTCCTTTCCGATATTTAGATGATTTTGGTCTTTATTCCGGTGCTTATTTTCAATTATTCCGTTCAAGATCAGAAAAAGGACAAAATATTAAATTGCTTGGATATATGCGCGAATTAGACAATGATGAATTTTCAGAAACTCTGGCATTCAGCAACACACTCTCTCCCAATTATTCTCCAATAAAAAATAAAAAAAATTTCTATTGCAGTTTTGATATAAATCTTAATACTGAAAAAATAAAAATCTTAGAAAATAAAATTTTCAAAGAAGGAACATATAATGAAACCACTTTAGATAACTATACAATTTCATATAATTTCATTAAAAATAATTTGGTTTCAAAAAACAGCTTAGTATTTATGGACTCACTTTCAATTGATAATCTTAAGCAAATAGACGAAGACAAAGACGAAATTTTAGATTACATAATAAATTTTAAATTGAATATAGATTCAGATGTTTACATTCCCTTTAGAGTTTTGGCTAAGAAAGAGACAAAAGATGATGCTGAACATGTAATTATGACAATAGAAAAAGCAGATGAAAAAATTAGGACACTCAATACAAATACCTTGCTTGAGCTACAAACAGATCTACTGTCAGAAAAGTATGATTCGTTTGTTGTTGTCAATATAACTAAAGATGTATATTTTTACAGTACATTTGATAATCTTGATGAAAAAAACATTGATAAACTTGTAGCAGGAAAATATTCTTCAATATCGGAACTTCGATTGAAAAAACTTTTCATGAAAGAAGATTATCAACTCATTAAAAGCCTCTATTCTTTGGAAGCTTTAGATTCATTATTTGATAATCCTGAGATTTCTTCATTTTCTAACGAAACTTTAATGAAACCTATCTGCGAAAAAAATAACGATAATAAATATAAATGGACTGAAATCTATACAATCTGTGCAAAGCGAAAAAATGAAAACGGCGATAAAGTTGTAGCTTTGTATTTCAGAAACACCGAATCGGAACATAAAATTGATGAGATTTTCACTGACAAGAACAATAATCTTTACAATGTATATTCGATTTTTGATTTCATTCTTTGCTATAATCTCGAAACAAACGCAACAGCTAATTTTTTAGGCGGCAACTATGTTCCTTCGGATTATCTCAAAAAAGATTTAGACCTATCTTTTGTAAAAGACTTTATTTTCGAACAAGTAATTAATGAAGATTCAAAGCAAAAGTTTTTGAATGATACAAGTTACAGAGTCTTGAAAAAGAACTTTGAAAACAGGCAAAATTATCATTGCATGTTCAACGGGAAGAAACCGGGACAAACAGTTGACTTTGAATATGCTTACGACAGGCAGAACAATAAAGTTTTTGTTTACATAAAGACATATGAAAACACAGAAATGTGATTAAACCACCCCTCGTGTTTACAATACGAGGGGTGTTATGTATTAAAATAGTTCGGTAAACTTAATGTTTACCGAACTGTGGCGGAGAGGGTGGGATTCGAACCCACG
>CABTZO010000073.1 GCA_902489335.1 uncultured Oscillospiraceae bacterium
CAGACGTGTGCTCTTCCGATCTAAAAAATGAGTTTAAACAAAAAAACGATCGAGGACATAAACGTCAAAGACAAAAAAGTATTTGTTCGCTGTGACTTTAACGTACCTCTTGATGAGAAACAAAATATCACAGATGACACAAGAATTGTCAAAGCTTTACCTACAATTAAATACTTGATTGAAAATGGAGCCAAAGTTATTTTAGCTTCACATTTAGGCAGACCTAAGGGAGAAAGAAAAGAAGAATTTTCATTGAAACCGGTTGCCAAAAGATTATCTGAACTTCTTGGATTTGACGTCAAAATGGCTGACGATGTAATAGGAGATTCAGTAAATACTCTTGCAAACAGCTTGCAAAACGGAGATGTAATGCTCCTTGAAAACGTCAGATTTTATAAAGAAGAAACGGAAAATGATTCTAATTTTGCAAAGAGTTTAGCAGACCTTGCCGAAATTTATGTAAATGACGCTTTTGGCACTGCACACAGAGCTCATGCTTCAACAGAGGGAATCGCACACTACCTCCCCGCCGTTTGCGGATACTTAATTCAAAACGAAATAGAAAAAATTGACGGTGTTATATCTAACCCTCAAAGACCTTTCACTGCAATAATAGGCGGTAAAAAAGTAAGTTCCAAAATTGCTGTTTTAATCAATCTGCTTGACAAAGTCGACAATTTAATAATCGGCGGAGGAATGGCGTTTACATTTTTCAAATCTTTGGGATATGAAATCGGTGATTCAATCTGCGAAGAAGATAAACTTGATGTTGCAAAAGAAATTTTAGATAAGGCAAAAGAGAAGAATGTTAATCTGCTTTTACCTATAGATAATGTTGTCGCTGCAGAGTTTGACGAAAATGCAAAATATCGTGTAGTAGATTCAGATAAAATTCCGTCTGATATGATGGGTATGGATATCGGTCCAAAGACCGTTGAAAAATTCAACGATGTAATTAAAAATTCTAAAACAGTTATTTGGAACGGACCTATGGGTGTATTTGAAATGCCTACATTCGCAAAAGGCACAAACGCAGTTGCAACCGCTTTGGCTGACAGTGATGCAACCAGCATAATAGGCGGAGGCGATTCTGTTGCCGCAGTTGTAGGTATGGGACTTGCAGACAAAATGACTCATGTCTCAACCGGCGGCGGTGCTTCACTTGAACTTATGGAAGGTAAAGAACTTCCGGGAATTGCTGCATTGCAGGACAAATAAATATATTGGAGATGTTATAAATGGATAAAGCAAATCGTAAAGTTGTTATTGCGGGAAACTGGAAAATGAATAAAACTCCGGTTGAAACTGCAGAACTTATTAATGAAATTAAACCAAAAGTTGCAAACGCAGATTGCGAAGTTGTAATTTGCGTTCCCTTCATTGATTTACCGAACGCATCAATCGCAATCAAAGGCTCAGACATAAAACTCGGCGCTCAAAATTGTCATTTTGAAGAAAGCGGAGCTTACACAGGCGAAGTTTCCGTTCCAATGCTTAAATCTATCGGAGTAGAATATGTAATTATCGGACACAGCGAAAGAAGAGAATATTTTGCGGAAACCGATGAAACAGTTGCAAAAAAAATACGCGCAGCATTAGACGGAGGTCTCAAAGTTATTCTCTGTGTCGGAGAGTCACTAAAGCAAAGAGAAGCTAATATAACCTTCGAGATTATCGCAAAGCAGGTTAAGATTGCACTTGCAGGGCTTTCAGCAGCTGAACTCAAAAAGATAATTATCGCTTACGAACCTATTTGGGCAATCGGAACCGGTAAAACAGCCACAGCCGATCAAGCCGATGAAGTTTGCAAATTTATAAGAGATTTGATTGCAGAACTCTTTGATGAAGAATCTGCCACAAAATTTGTTATTCAATATGGCGGTTCAATGAACGCAAAAAATGCAGACGAACTTCTTGATAAAGAAAATGTTGACGGAGGTCTGATTGGCGGTGCTTCACTCAAAGCGGAAGATTTTTCTGTTATAGTTAAAGCTGCGTCAAACCAAAAATATGTATAAACCTGTTTTACTTTGTATTTTAGACGGATTTGGAATATCGCAAGAGGAAGATGTCAAAAACGCGATAAAGACTGCCAAAACGCCTAATTTAGACGAAATTTTTAACAAATATCCTCACACTCAACTCAGTTGTTCGGGCGGCAGTGTCGGTTTGCCTGACGGACAAATGGGAAACAGCGAAGTCGGTCACACAAATATTGGTGCCGGACGAGTTGTTTTTCAAGACTATACAAGAATTACAAACGCAATTAAAGACGGTTCATTTTACGAAAACGAAGTTTTGAAAGCTGCAATGCAAAATTGTATTAATAATAATTCTTCGCTTCATATTGCGGGACTTCTGTCAAACGGAGGCGTACACAGTCATATTTCTCATCTGTATGCCCTAATTGATATGGCAAACAGAATGAAAGTCAAAAAGATTTACATTCATTGTATTTTAGACGGAAGAGATGTCAGTCCGACTTCCGGCGAATCTTTCATAAAAGAATTACAAGAAAAAATATCAGATTACAAAAACTGCAGTATAGCCACTGTTGTCGGAAGATATTATGCAATGGACAGAGACAACAGATTTGAACGAGTAAAAATCGCCTATGATGCCTTTACTCAGTCTATCGGTAAAAAGACCGATAATCCTGCAGAAACAGTTTTGGAATATTACAAAGAAAAAGATGAATTCGGCAAAAACATCACAGATGAATTTATGCTTCCGATAATTGCCGATGAAAACGGCAAAGTTAAAGACAAAGATTCATTTATTTTCTTTAATTTCAGACCGGATCGTGCAAGAGAAATTACAAAAGCCTTTGTAAATGATGACTTTGACGGTTTTGAAAGAAAAAAATTAGATATGAACTATGTCTGCATGACCGAATATGACGCGACAATAAAAAATGCCGACGTTGCTTTTAAGCCGGAAGACTTAAATAATACTTTGGGTCAAGTGATTGAAGATTCAGGTTATAATCAACTTAGAATTGCGGAAACCGAAAAATATGCGCACGTTACATTTTTCTTTAACGGCGGTTCAGAAGTTCAAAATGAACATGAGGACAGAATTTTAGTTCCGTCACCAAAAGTTGCAACCTATGATTTGCAACCGGAAATGAGTGCATATATTGTTACCGAAAAACTTCTTGAAGCCATAAAAACTCAAAAGTATGATTTAATCGTTCTAAATTATGCAAACTGTGATATGGTCGGACATACCGGAATTTTTGAAGCGTCTGTCAAAGCAGTTGAAGCCATTGATGAGTGCGTTGGAAATGTTTATAAAGAAGTCTTAAATCAAGGCGGTGTAATATTACTCACTGCAGATCACGGTAACGCCGAAAAAATGACTGAAAAAGACGGATCACCTTTCACCGCACACACGACTTTTCCCGTTCCTTTTGTGGTTATCGGTATGAAAGAAAAAATAAAACTTTCAAATGGTTATCTGTCAGATATTGCACCGACAATCCTCGATATAATGAATATTCCAAAACCGATAGAAATGAACGGAAAATCATTGATAGAAAAATAAAACTTTTTTCGGGCGATTTAAAATCGCCCGAAAATATATTTTGTTTATTCTGTTTTTAGATTATATTATGATATTCAATCATTTTAAGCTTTAAAAATGCTTTTTTATACTAATTTTTATATTAACTTATCATTTTAATAATTGACTTGTTTTGAAAAAAATGATATCATTACAAGCGTCGTTTTACTTACGGAGAGGTATCGAAGCGGTCATAACGAGGCGGGCTTGAAAACCGTTAGGGTTCACGCCCACGTGGGTTCGAATCCCACCCTCTCCGCCAATAAGGAGAAGAACTCAA
>CABTZO010000074.1 GCA_902489335.1 uncultured Oscillospiraceae bacterium
CAGACGTGTGCTCTTCCGATCTAATTTTTCAACATCCAAATTTACAAAAGAAGAGGCACCCTTTATTTTTCTTATATGATCAAGTTCTTTTTGGTATTTAATTTTGTTGAAATATGCCATCGCATCACTGTCTTGTTGAAAAATCAAAACTACCGTCTGGTCTTTTGCAACTCTCTGAGCCTCATTAACAACAGGTGTTATTATACCGGTTTGGTTTGCCTTCAAAGAGGCTTCGTTTCTCAGGACATAGACCTCTGTATCAATTGAATCGGTTACCGAGTTTTGCGTTACTATTTCTGTTTTTAACGGTCGATAAAAGCTCCTAAAAGCCTGAAAAGCTATATAGAACAACAAAAATATTACAAATAAAATTGAAAAAATTTGTTTTGATTTAACTTTCATCTTCCCTTTTCACCACTTCTAATATTTCACTTAATATCTCGTCTTCGTTTTTATCGTCAAGATAGATCCAATTTGCAGTCTTATATTTCTTAAACCAAGTTATCTGTCTTTTTGCATAATTTCTGGTCTTTTGTTTGAGTAAGGCGACAGATTCTTCCAAGTCTTGATGTCCTTCAAAATACGGATAGAACTCCTTGTGACCAATCATTTGTGCCGCTGCGCTTTTGAAATCTTTTCCGTTATTTTTTTTATAAGCCGATTCGGCTTCTTTAAGAAGTCCGTTATTCATCATAAGATCAACACGTTTTTCTATGTTCTCATATAGTTTATCACGATTTTTATAATTCAATCCGATTAAAATGAATTCACTTTCGTTGGAATTGTTTTTTAAGCTTTGGGAAGAAATCTTTTTCCCGGTTGTAATATAATATTCAATCGCTCTGATAATACGCTGTGTATCCCCTATTTTGATATTATTACACGATTCTTCATCTATCTTTGAAAGATAGTCATAAACACTCTGTCGGTCTTTTTCTATCTTATTCATTAGGTCTGCTCTTAACTTTTTGTCAACGGTCTTTTCCGAAAAATCTATATCATATATTAGGCTGTCAATATAAAGTCCGGTTCCGCCCGTCAAAATAACTCTTTTTGATTTTTCTTGAATCTCTCTTATTATCCTGTCTGCATCTTTTTTGAAGAGTCCGACCGTATATGCATTGTCATCTTCACAAGTTGAAATTAAATGATGTGGTATTTTGTCGAGCAAAGCTTTTTCGGGTTTTGCACTTGCTATATCCGAACCCTTATAAACCTGCATCGAATCAAAAGAAATAATCTCTGCATTTATTTTTTCTGCCAGCAATACCGAAAACTTTGATTTTCCCGTTGCTGTCGGTCCAAAAATTACAATAGATTTTTTAAGTTTATTATTCATCAGACAATTCTTCCAAATAATTTTTCTATTTTGCTCTTTGAATATTTGATATAAACAGGTCTGCCATGAGGACAAAATTCAACATTTTTATCATTCAAAATTCTTTTTACAAAGATTTCTTTTTCATAGTCGCTCAAATCATCATTCGCCTTTACTGCCGCTCTGCATGCAATTGATTCATAAAGCCAATTGAGTTTATCGTTTGCGACATTTTTTTCATACATCAAGTATGATGCAAATTCCATAATTGCAGCTTCCAAATCATCGTTAATCAAAACACTGGGACATGTCCTGAGTGCAATACTCTTTTGTCCGAAATCATCTATTTCAAACCCTGTCTTTGACAGTAAATTTTTATTATCTAAAAGAACATCATATTCTTTTTTTGAGCAATTTATAATCAAGGGTGCAGCCAAAATCTGTTTATAGACTTTGGCTTCGCGTGTGATTTCATTGAAAATTTCACGCTCATGAGCCGCATGTTTATCGATTATTATCATCTCATCTTTTACCTGTGCTATCAAATATGTATTAAACACCTCTCCGATATATTTTATTTCATCATCCTGATTTGAACTGTACCCTTCAAATGTTTCCTGTTCATATTCAACATTTTCATCAACTTTTTCATCTTTAATTTTATCGAGAGCTTCAACAAATTTATCTATTTGTCTTTGGTCTGCTTCACAATGTTTTTTTGTTGAAAAAGAAGGAGAATCGAAACTTTGTGAAAAGTTTTGAGTTTTGTTTGTTATATCTTCAAAATAATCTGTATCATCAGATTTTTCATAAATATCATCAATGTTTATTTTAATGTCTTTTGTTATTGCAGTTTTAACACTGTGGTAAACAAAAGAAAAAATATCTTTTTCGTTTTGAAATCTGACTTCAAGTTTTGCCGGATGAACATTTACATCAACCTCCTCAAAGGGAAGTTCGATAAAAAGAACACAGACCGGGAAAAAGCCGGACATTATGCTATGCTCATAGGCTCTTTCAAGCGCAGCCGTCAAAGTTTTATTTTTTATGTATCTGCCGTTCAAGAAGAAATGTTGCATTGAACGATTTTTTCTGGCACGATGCGGATCACTGACAAATCCGTAAATTTTCTTTTCATTCAAACTAAGTTCTACGGGAATAAGCGTGTCCAAAAAGTCTTTTCCGAAAACGCTGTATATTGCATTTTCAAGTTTTCCGTCGCCCGAAGTTTGCAAGACCGTTCTGTTATCTCTGATAAATTTAAAAGAGATTCCCGTATTTGAAAGCGCAATCTTATCAACCGCATTTGCGACATAATTGCCCTCGCTTCGATCCGTTTTTAAAAACTTATATCTTGCGGGAGTGTTATAAAAAAGATTTTTAACTATGATCGTTGTTCCGTCAGGCGTTCCGATTTCTTCAATGCTCTCTTTTTCTCCGCCTTTTATTATAAATTTTGTGCCGATTTTATCATTTTTGGTTTTAGTCAAAACCTGAACTTTTGAAACAGCGGCAACAGACGGCAGAGCTTCTCCCCTAAAGCCCAAAGTTTTAATAAAATTCAAGTCATTTTCGTTTGCGATTTTACTCGTCGCATGGCTTAAAAAAGCTTTTTCAACGTCTTCTCTTTCAATTCCGCTTGCGTTATCTGTTACTCTGATGAACTCATTTCCGCCGTTTTTTATTTCAACTACAATTTGAGTCGCACCCGCATCAATAGAATTTTCAAGCAATTCTTTCACAACGGAAGCAGGTCTTTCGATTACTTCTCCGGCGGCTATTAAATTTGCTATGTTTTTTGGCAATACGTTTATCTTAGACATCAAATATCCTCTTTGAGTTCATATAAAATCTTCATCGCCTCAATCGGCGTTATTGTGTCGATATTAATATTTTTAAGTTTTGAAATTGCCTTGTCATCAGTTTCTTCAAAAGACATTTGAATTTCATCATTTTGAATTTTTGGTATTTGTCTAAAATCTCTGTGCTCCACTTTTTTTAATATCTCTTTGGCACGAATAACGACACTTTCAGGAACGCCCGCCAGTCTTGCTACATCAATTCCATAACTTGCGTTAGCCGCTCCCCTGACTATTTTTCTTAAGAAAATTATATCATCGTCTCGTTTTTTACAGACAATATGATAATTTTTTATATTTTCAAATTTATTTTCAAGTTCGGTAAGTTCTTTGTAATGGGTCGCAAACAAAGTCTTAGGCCGACAATTTTTATCGGTCGATAAAAACTCGATAACGGCGGTTGCAATACTCATTCCGTCAAAAGTTGATGTTCCTCTTCCGATTTCATCGAGCACGACCAAACTTTTGGAAGTTGCCGATTTTAAGATTTCTGCGGTTTCCTTCATTTCCACCATGAAAGTTGAAAGCCCTGTATTTAGATCGTCTGAAGCGCCGATTCTTGTAAAAACGGCATCCGTCAACGAAATCTCTGCGTATTTTGCGGGAACGAAAGAACCCATCTGAGCCATTATCGTAA
>CABTZO010000075.1 GCA_902489335.1 uncultured Oscillospiraceae bacterium
AACCCGGGATTAATAATCCCGGGCTACCAGGTGGATATGATTATCCACCCAACGTAGCAGTCGGTTATTAATCGCCTGTTTATTTTTATGATAAACCGATGCACCGGGGGTTGATAACCCCCGGCTACCAATATAGATAATAGACTGTAAATTTAAGATTTAGACAATATAAAATCACCGAGATTCAAATAATCTCGGTGATTTATTTAGCATGTTAGATTGATATTAATCAAACTTCATTATATCAGTCGTTTCTCTTCTTAGAAGCTATTGCAAGAGCTCCGCCTGAAAGAGCAAAAACAACTCCAAAGGCTGCTGCACTAAGTCCAAATCCGGTTTTTACTGCTGCTTTGCCGTTTTTTCCGCAAGCCATTTTCCGAACCATTGGGCGTTTCTTACAGTTACCAAAGAATGATGAGAAATCAATTTTTGGTCTTTTGTTGTTATTGCCCGGTTTATGAGGTCTGGTAGGTCTTGTGGTATCGTCTGTTTTCAGGGGTTCATAATAGAAAACAATGTTATTTTTACCCCAAGCACTGATGTTCTTGTCAACCGGTGATTTAGAAACAAGTCTATATCCTTCGATTTGAGGTGCTCTGACTGTAAGAAGTCCTAATGGAGCAGTTGATTTATATTCTTCTTTAAGAGGTTTTCTTGTCTTTTTGTCAATATATTTGATTGTGTAATTATAGGTTTTTGGGAAATAATGTCTTCTGGACATTCCTACTAAAGGAGCAGTTGAACCCCAAATTGCCATTTTTGCTTTACCTTCGGTATCGCCTGCGGACCAACCCATAATACCTCTAAGTTGTTCATAGGTAAAGTCTTTTTTGCCTGTTACAGGAACACCAAGACACTGATTCTGTCCATTATACATGTAGTATGTAAGTCTGTATGTATTGTCTTTTACGGAATCTGTTTTTCCCGGATCAACAAGTTGCCATTTGATACGAACGGTGTGTAATCTTCTTTTAAGAATTCTACCGCCTTGATAGCTGTCATTCATGAGTCTGGCACTGTAATGAGGAAGTCTTACTCCGTCATTTTCTCTGTTTTGCCAGTCTTTTGGATTAGTCGGATCTTTTGCTTTTTTGGATTCTTCGGGAATTGTGATTGCAACATGTCCTTGTTGTTGAGCATGTTTTCTGGGTATATCTTTTCCTCCAGGAAGATCTGCACCGTTTTCATCGGTCTCAGTCCAAAGTTCATCCATCTTTGCAGAGTCTCCGACACCGGCAAGTCCATAACAATCGTTAAAGTTATCTATTTCTACAGCAATTGAATTTGATAAAGCTTTTTGTTCATATTTGTTGTCACTGAAGTTTTTATTGTAAATACCGATACCAGCACCACAAAACTTAGGATTAGATTTATATGTTGGGTTGTTGAAGAAAGTAAAAGCATCTGCATAATCCCAACCTGAAAGTGATTTACCGGGAGCTGATACTACCCAAGTAATGTCATAGTCTTTAGAAAGCAATGTTGCATCAAGTACATCAGGTGTTTCAATTGCGCCTACTTCACCAACACCATCATCCGGGCAAAGAGCAGCACTGTTGATATCGGTGCCGTTTCCATCGTCGCCTTTATAAATTTTAGCAACGTTTTTTGTTACTCTGTCTTTGTTTGCATAGAACATAGCATTTTTAGACGGAGTAGCAGACATAAATACTGATGTTGTCTTGGCAGACGGATAAACTACTGTTTCTCTGTTAGAAAGTTCTGTTAATCCGGTTGATTCAACTGCTTTTGTTTTCATAAAAGCCGGGAATAATGAAAGTCCCGTAAAAACAAGAGCAATCAGAAGAGCAAACATCGATTTTCTAATCTTCTTTGCTGTTGTCATATCATCATCTCCAGTAAAATTAATGTGCCAATTGAATAATTTCTATATATGAAATTACTTCTTTTCATATGAATTATAACAAATATTAAGAACGAGTTCAATACTTTTACAAAATAAGGTTGTTTTTTTATACAAACTTTATAAAGAATACGTTCATAAATTGTCATTATTTATTTTTAAAAAAACGGAAGCAATTTTGCTTCCGTTTTGAAGTCTTATTTTTCTTCGTCTTCCTGCTTTTTCTTTCTTGCAAAGAAGAAGAAAATAAAGAAAGCAGTTGTTACGATCCAAAGCAGATATCCGGTTCCTCCTAAAACTCCCATTTTTGGAATTGCTTTTTTAATTTTATCAACTGGTTTTTCAGGTTCGGGCTTAGGAACGGCATATTGATGCTTGAATTCTATATCGGTATATTTATAACCCTTGGCATCTTTAATGATTAATGTTTTGGCAACGGGATCTCCACCTTCAACCGGAGTTTTAACCGAAACAGTCAATTCATATTCTTTATCATCAAGCGTAAAGTTTTTCAAATCGTTTTTATCAAGCTTGATTAAATATTTATACTCACCTTCATCTTCAAATTTCATTGAAAGGACTTGTGTCGAGTCAGCCGATAAATCAAATTTGTAAACTCCGTCTTCTGCGCCTTCGGGTAAAGGTGCTCCGGGAGTCAAAGCCTTAACTTCATACTTAATCTTATCTGTCGGTTTGCTTCCCTCACCATCAACTTTTACTGTCTGTCCTACATCAATTGAATATTCAGCAGCGTTAATAGCATAGGTTTGCGTTGCAAAAAGAAAGATTATGAGAGAAGAAAGCAGCATTAAAAATGATGTTTTCAAAAATCTATTTTTTACTTTCATTGTTTTCGTTTTCATTAACTTCCTCCGTAAAGTTTTCTTTGTTTTCCTTATATGCTACGTATAATCTGTATATGATTGCAATTATCAATAATAGAAGTAGGACAAAGAATAAAACAGGTTTTACAGGTATTCTTTTAGTAAACTCAATAAATTTATTTTCTTTTTCTTCATCCGGGAACGGATTTTTAAAAGTTTTATCTGTCAGTCTGCCTGCTAAAATGAATCTTCCATTGGTTACGGTAAATGTGCAGGTATCGAGCAGAACAATTCTGTCATTATTACTAAGTCCGATATCTCTGGAACAGACAGCATTTTTATAAAGATAATCTATTAAGTCTTTTTTTGTATTGTTATATCTGACATTTGTGTTAAAAACCTTTTCATCAGCACCGTGGGTTTCAACCATCGAAAAGAACTCAACACCCAGGTCCGATTTTCCGATTCTTTTAATATTTGCATATTTGTGAGAATCAAAAAAGCTTTTATCTAAAAATTTATCGATATCTCCGAACATTTTTCTTTCAGCCATGTGATGACCGTAAATTATATTATTAAAGTCGGAAAAATCTCTTTTATTTCGGTAATCTAAAAATATACTTCCTGCAGTTGAAAATTTGCCATCAACTGTTGTATGTAGGTATTTGTCGTTATCTTTTGCTTGAACTAAAGGATAATCAATTTTTGTTCCATAAACTTCAATCCATCCAATGATTTCCGGATTTAACTTTATTAAATCTTCATAAGAAAGTTCATCGGAAGCCTTCGGCTTATACTGAGCAAATTCTTCGGTGCTCGCAAGTTTATAAACTTCGGCAGTATCGAACATAGCATATGCTGCTATGAAAAGTAGAATAAAAGAAATTAAAAGAACAAATCGATCAACTGAAAGAGAGATTCTTGATATGACTTTTATTAGTTTCTTTTGTTTTATTTCGTCGTTTAATTTCAAAGTCATAACTCCATCAGTTGTTAACCGTGCGGGCCCAAAAGCACCCACCAGAAAATAAATTAAATTTTTAATAAAATTTTTTTCTTTTCCCCCCACCC
>CABTZO010000076.1 GCA_902489335.1 uncultured Oscillospiraceae bacterium
CAAACTGATTTCGAGTCAGCCCCGTTATGACCACTTCGATACCTCTCCGTATTAGATGTTAGATTTTAGATATTAGATGATAGATTTGAGATGTCAGACTTAGACATTATACATTATTCTTTGACAAATAACAATTTTATATATAAAATTTTAGCATCATGATTACAGACGCTTTAGATAAAGATATTTTAACAAAAATCAATTTTATAATTTCAACTTTAGAAAAAAACGAACATCATGCTTTCCTTGTAGGTGGTTGTGTTCGTGATCTTTTACTTGGTATTCCCCCTTCTGATTTTGATATTGCTTCATCAGCAAAGGCCGATGAAATCAAGACAATTTTTCCAAATTACAAAACAGTTGATACCGGTCTTAAATATGGGACTGTTACACTTATAATTGATAAAATTCCGTTTGAAATTACGACTTTTAGAAAAAACGAAAAATATTTTAATTTCAGACAACCCGAAAAGCTTGAGTTTTCAAATAATATTGAAGATGATCTGACAAGAAGAGACTTTACGATAAATGCTATTGCCTATCACCCGAACGGAAAAATTTTGGATCCTTTTTTCGGGCAAAAAGATCTAAAAAACAAAATTATCAGATGTGTGGGCAATCCGGACAAAAGATTTGAAGAAGATGCGCTGAGAATTTTAAGGGCACTTCGTTTTTCATCTGTTCTTGATTTTGCAATTGAAGAAAATACTAAAAACAGCATTTTAAAAAATAAAGAATTACTTCTAAAAATATCAAAAGAAAGAATTACTTCAGAAATAAAAAAACTTATCTGCGGAAAAGCAGCAACTAAAATAATTAAAGATTATTTTGAAGTTTTTTGCGTTATTTTTCCAAAGCTCCGAGAAACAGAAAATTTTATTCCACGAAGTTCTCACCACAATGAAAGTGTGTTAAATCATTGTCTTAAGGTTATGGATAATTTACCCAAAACAGTTGAATTACAGCTTACAGGATTGTTTCACGATATTTCAAAACCCAATTTGAAGAGAAATCATTCAAAGAACAGCAGAAAAATATCCTATGATATTCTCACCGAATATAAATTTGACAATAAAACAAAAAATAAAATTTGTGATTTAATCGAATGTCATGATTATATTATCCCAAAAGACGAAGTTTTATTAAATAAATTTATTAAAGATTTAGGAATTGAGCTTTTCATAAGCCTTTTAACTTTTAGAAGAGCCGATATTTTAGGACAGAGAAAAGAGTTTTATTACAGATTGGAAGATTTGTCACAGATCGAGGAAAATTCTAAAAAAATAATAAAAAGCTCTGTCTTGAAAATTTCAGACCTTAATATTGACGGAAACGACTTGATAGCTCTAAAAATTCCGGATAAAAAAATCGGATATTATTTAGATTTATTGTTAAATGCCGTAATTGAACACAGAGTTGAAAATGAAAAACCAAAATTGATAAAATATTTGTCAGATCAATACTAAAGATAATAGAAAACGGGGGCACTTCAAATGCTCCCGTTTTAAGTATCTAACGTCGTCTTAAGTATAAAATTTAAGGTCTAATGTCTGATAATCATCTTCCTCCGCCGCCGGATCCGCCGCCGGAAAATCCGCCGCCTCCACCGAACGAACCCATTCCGCCGCTACCTGCACTTGCCGCTGCACTTCTTGCTGATATTGCAGAATAATTGGAAACATATGAAATGGTGTTGGCGAAAATCAACACATCAACAAAATCAATATTTGTGTTCATGCTTTCCTGCTTCATTGAGATATAATCGGGATTGATTTTCTTAAATTCATCATAAACTTTATCGGCAATCCCCATTAGGGCCGCAAAAACAAGATAATCGTCCCAAAGTGCGACTTCTTTTGATTCTCTTTCTGAAAGCAGTGTGAAGTCAGACAAATATTTCTTAAAACCTAAAATATTCAGAAGTTTAGGCTTCCCGGCTTCGGTAATCTCATATTTTGAAGAATCAGACCATTTACTCTTTTCTTTTTTCTCTTGATATATTCCTTGATTCAAAAGGTCATTTGCACCCTCTTTGAGGATGTTATCCATTATTCTGAAATAATCTTTATAATTATCCTCTGCATAATTTGAAAGTTCTTTTTCTTGCAAAATATTGTCTCCGCCGGCAGCCGCTTTTAAGAAATTAAATATGCTTTTTTCCGAATCGCCTGCTGTTTCAGGCAAAGATTCAACATTAAACGCAACCGACTTCACCATTTTTTTTCCTAATCCCAAAAAAACTTTAGCTTCGGTTTCTATTATGGAAATATGCTTTTCATTTAGCCATTTAAGAAGATAGGCAGAAATAATGTTTCCTTTTTCTTTATTTGAAAGCTCATTTAAAGAATCCAGCCCGGAATAGGTAGCTTCCAAATCTCCGTTCATAGGAAGTTGTCTGTAATAGTCAACATCTTTCTTCTCTTTGTTTGAAATTTTAAGTTTAGGATTTATTCTTTTCTTTTTTGCAAAAGCAGTAAAGAAAATTAAAGAAAATACTGCTGCCAAATAAGGTAATAAACTTCTCAAGGCATTCAAAATACTATATATTCCGCCTGATTTCTTTTTCGAATATGAACTGCCGACTTTTGCCTTTTCCACGACTTTTGAAAATTCTTTATCGGAAGTTTTTGTCGGGCTAAAAATTCCTTTATTGAAACCCGCAACTATTGTCATATGGTGGTCATAAGAAGAATATTCCGACCCCGAAGCCTCGGCGTAAATAAATTGTTGTGAATCCTTTTCGACAAAATTTATCTGACCGGTGTTTCCAAACATCCAGATATCAGCGTTTTCATCGTTTATAGTTTCCGGTGCGGTGATTGTGACGCTGACCTTTTGCGGAACTGCGGTCATCTTATCGTTTACAAAACGCCAATTAAATCCGTCCTGTTCTTTGTATCCTTTTACAAGTTGAGTCACATGATAGGATACGGTAAAAACATGGTGTCCGTAACTGCCTATTCCAAAGCAAAGCTCCACGCCTTTTTGTTCATCATTCTTATGAATGCCACATTTATATGCTTTTTCTTCGATTGATGCATCTATATCCCAATCGTTTCCTATATTTTGAAAAGTTCTTCCCGTTTCATCCGAAACTTTTAAATTTGAAATTGCACTTCCGTTTAGATTACCTTTAATCAGATACCACTCGGTACTATCCGTTGTCGAAGAAATATCAACATCCCAAACTTCTGTTATATTTGCACTTCCGTCTTTTTGCAAATCTGCATTTATTTTTACGCTGTTTATTGTATATCCCTCTTTGGCACTTGTTTTGCCTATTGTGGGAATAAACAGCACAAGCGAAAGGACAATCATCAACAAGAAATACAGGGCGAATTTTCTGTTTAAAATTTTCTGCATAAGTTCACCTTTTAATAATGGTTAACGCAAAAGCGTTAACCATCATTTTTATTGATTATTCTTTTTGGCCTGCTCTATGTCAAGCTCAACCTGTGACTTGCTTTCTTGCTGTGCAGACATATTTGTAAGGTTTGGCATATCCTTTTTATCTTCCGGTGTTTCAAGATAGCCACGAGTCTTAAAGTTAAGCATAGACGCTACCAAGCTGCCAGGGAATTGTCGGACAAGTCTGTTATATTTTGTAATGGAATCGTTATAGACCATTCTCGACATACGAACATTTTCTTCATAAGAATTA
>CABTZO010000077.1 GCA_902489335.1 uncultured Oscillospiraceae bacterium
GTAAACCAATGCACCCGGGATTAATAATCCCGGGCTACCGGGTAGGAAAAATCACTGTCTCTTTTGCTTGACAACACTTAAAGTTTTACATAATATATTTTTACTGATATAGATTATTCGGAGGAAATATGAAAAGAACTGATATTTTAGAATTTATTTCTGAACAACTGAATATTACGCTTGATGAGTTAGATGACGAAGCGACACTCGATGAACTCGGAATGGATGAAATTACTTTGTCCGAACTCATTTACGCAATAAATGATAAATATGAAATGGAAATGGAAGATGAGGATTTCGCCGACTGTGAGACATTAGGTGAATTTATCGATACAGTCATAGAATCGGCGGAAGAATAAAATGCAAGAATTAGAAAAAAAAATTAAATATAAGTTTAAGAATCAGAATATTCTGAAGACCGCTCTTACTCATTCTTCTTATGCAAACGAAAAGAAGGAAAACATCAGTTTCAACGAGAGACTTGAATTCTTAGGAGATTCCGTTTTAGGAATGGTCAGCGCGGAATATTTTTTCAATAAATACAAAAATCATCCCGAGGGAGATTTGACAAAATACAGAGCAGCGGCAGTTTGCGAATCTGCTTTGCATGAGTTTGCCAAAGAGTTGGATCTTGGTAAATATCTGTATTTAGGCAAAGGAGAAGAAAAAAACAAAGGCAGACAAAGGCCGTCTAACCTTGCTAATGCCTTTGAAGCTCTGATTGCTGCAATATTTATTGACGGCGGTTTAGAAGAAGCAAAAACTTTTATTTTGAGATTTATCAAGCCGTTTGACGAGAAAGACAAAAATTCGGATATAAACGACTATAAAACCACTCTTCAGGAAATTGTTCAAGAAAATCCGGAGGAAAAATTACATTATGTTCAGACGGGGGAAGATGGTCCTCCTCATGACAAACGATTTAAATTTGATGTGAAGATAAACAATAATGTGATCGGCAGCGGTATCGGAAAAACAAAAAAGGATGCCGAACAGATGGCTGCAAAACAGGCGCTTAAACTTATGGGAATTATTAAATAAAGGTAGAAGATGATATTAAAAGCATTGGAAATACAAGGATTCAAATCTTTCCCCGATAAGACAAAACTTGTCTTTGATCGGGGACTTACTGCTGTTGTCGGTCCAAACGGAAGTGGCAAAAGTAATGTTTCCGATGCTGTCAGATGGGTATTAGGTGATCAAAGCACTAAAACTTTGAGAGCAAGTAAAATGTCGGACGTCATCTTTAACGGAACAGAGCAAAGGCCTGCAAAAGGTTATGCTCAGGTAAAGCTCTTTATTGAAGATAAAGATAATTCCCTGGGATTAAATAAAAAGGATATATGTGTTTCAAGAACCTATTACAGAAGCGGAGAAAGCGAATACAGAATAAATGAAGATAAGGTTAAGCTTCGTCAAGTCTATGAGCTTTTCTTTGATACGGGAATCGGTAAAAACGGTTATTCAATAATTTCTCAGGGTAAAATTGAAAATTTGGTATCTTCTGCCGAAAAAGACAGAAGAGAAATTTTTGATGAAGCAGTTGGAATCTCACAACTTAGATTTAAAAAAAATGAAGCAACTAAGAAAATTCAGGCGGCTGAAGAAAATTTAGTTCGCCTAAAAGATATATATTCAGAGATTAAGGATAGATATCTTCCGCTTAAAAGACAAAAGGAAAAGGCGGAAGCCTATTTGGTATATGCTAAGGACTTAAGGGAATACGATGTTTCTTTGAGACTTACTTTAATGTCTCAAATTGAGTCTAAAATAGAAGAAATCGAAAAAAAATTAAAGATTAACGAACTTGATTATGAAAGCGTTAATCTCAAACTTGCCGAAAGTGAAAATAAAATTGAAAATCTGATTAATGAAAATCAGGAAACGGCGATGGCTGTCGAAGCTCTAAAAAATGAAATTATAAAACTGAATGAAGAAAAATCAGATTTCAATTCAAATTTAGCGGTAACCGAGAATAATACAGAGAATGCAAATAGAGAGATCATCAGACTTGAAAAGGAAATAGAAATCTTAAGTCTTTCAGATGAGGATATCAAAAATCAAATTGAAGAATTGTCATGTAAAGTAAATAAACTTGACATAATGAAAAATGAAAAATATAAGGAACACGAAAAGATCGGAAAAGAGCTTGAAACTCTTAACAATCTAAGAAAAGAGAAAGCTGATGAAACCTTCTCTTTAAACAACCAAATTGATTTGAACCTTGCAACCATTTCAAAATTAACTTTAGAAACTTCAACTAAAGAAATTTATAAAAATCAGTTGAAAGAAGAGATAAAACAGGATGAAATTAAAATAAATCAGCTTGACGAAAGCAAAGAAAAACTATTAAAAGAAACAGAATCGGAAAAAAAGGCTTATGATGAAGCAAAGAGAAAATCTATAGGAATTAAAAATATTTTATCCGGTCACGAAATCCGAAAAAATAAGCAACAGCAAAAAATAGATTCACTTAAAGATAAAATAGAAGATTCTAAAAACAGCATATTAAAATTAAAAAACGATTTGATGATGCAAAGAACTTACCAAAACAACCTCGGAGGTCATTCAAAAACGGTGACTTCTTTCGCAAATGCAGTAAAAAGCGGCTTGGTTGCAGGTGTTGAAGGTGCACTCAGTGAAAATATAAAAACGAAATCCGAGTTTTCTTTAGCAATTGAAACCGCTTTAGGAGCTTCAATTCAAAACTTTATTACCGATAACAATGTCTCTGCCAAAAAGGCGGTAAAATATCTCAAAGAGAACAATATGGGCCGTCTTACCTTCCTTCCTGTCGATACAATAAAACCAAAGACTTTAACCGATCGACATTTATTGTCCTGTGACGGTGTAATCGGAATAGCGTCTGATCTTGTGGAAAGCTCAGACAGACACAGAAATATTACCTCTTTTCTTCTTGGAAGAGTCGTTGTAGTTGACAATATGGAAAACGGGTTTAAACTTGCCAAAAAATATAACAACAGATTCAGAATAGTAACTTTAGACGGTCAGATTATCGGAGTTGGCGGATCGGTTACCGGTGGTTCAAAAGTAAGAACATCCGGAATTCTTTCGATTAAAGACAGAATTGCAAAACTTGAGTCAAATATAAAAAAGGAAGAAAGAAATTTACAAAATATAATAGAGGAATATAAAAAAGAAAGTTCCGCTTATGCAAAAATAATTGCAGATTTTGAAGGCGCAACCGGAGATTTGCAGAGAATAAATCAAGTTTTTTTAATCTCGGAAGAAAGACTTAAAACTCTTTCTGAAAGAACTTCAGAAAAAGAGATTGAAATCAAATCACTTCAAGAAAATATGCAGTCTGCCGAAGAAAAAATAAAAACAGTCGAAGCTGAAATTATTAAAATAAAAGAACAGACAGAAGAGATTGAAGCGACAAATGAAGAACTCAAAGCCAAACTGTCTCAAACTGCGGAAAGTGAAAACAATGATGATAGTGAAGAGCTTACTAAAAAACTAACGGAATACGAAAAAGAAATAATCGGTTTGGAA
>CABTZO010000078.1 GCA_902489335.1 uncultured Oscillospiraceae bacterium
AAGATCTTGTCATCGATATCCGTGAAATTTTGGACATAGGTAACATCATATCCACGATATTCAAAATAACGCCTTAAAACATCGAAAGTAACAATCGGTCTTGCATTTCCTATATGAATATAGTTATATACCGTCGGGCCGCAAGCATAGATTCCGACTTTGCCTTTTTTTAGAGGGACAAAGTCCTCATGTTTTCTTGTGAGTGTATTATATATTTGCATTCTTACTGTCCTTTCATCTGTTTCTCTAAAAGTTCTATTCGGCGTAATAATTCATTTAATTCATTTGCAACGGGATCCGGTATATTTATTTGGTCAAGTTCAACTCTAATACCGTCACGTTTGACAACCTGTGCCGGCACACCTACAGCAGTGGAATTTTCCGGAATTTCTTCAAGCACAACCGCACCTGCCGCAATAGTTGAATGATCTCCAATTTTGAAAGGACCCAAAACCTTGGCACCCGCTCCTATCATTACATCATTTCCTATTGTGGGATGTCTTTTTCCCGTGTCTTTCCCCGTTCCGCCGAGAGTAACATTTTGATAAATCAAAACATCATCGCCGATAACAGTTGTTTCACCGATGACTATTCCGTTTCCGTGATCGATTACAAATCTTTTTCCTATTTCAGCGCCCGGATGGATTTCTATTCCCGTCTTTCTGGCAGCTTTTTGTGATATGAGCCGTGCCAAAAAGTAATGTTCTTTTTTATATAGTTTATGAGCAATCTTATGCATGACAGTCGCTTTTAATCCCGGATACAACATCAAAATTTCAAATGATGATCTTGCCGCCGGATCTCTTTTTTTATATGCTTCTATTGTTTCTTTAAGTTCTTCAAACATAGGTTTACTTCCTATTTACTAAAATCTATTTTCTTTGTTATTCGAACAATATAAATTGTTCCGGATACAACTGTGAAAACAGTTGTTATTCCGAGCAAAATATTCGAAAGCAAAGCCAAATTAAATGATGTCGGAATCAATGAAATCTCTTTAAATTCAAGTAGAAGAATTATGATTGAGGTAAACACCATTTGACTTACTGTTTTAATTTTACCAAAAATATTGGCAGGAACGACAAGCCCATCAGATGCAGCAACAAGTCTAAACGATGTAACGGCAAATTCTCTTGTGAGAGTTATTGCGACTATCCAAATATTGCAGTAACCGATATTCATAAGCGCAAGCAGAGCAGCTGTTGTAAGCACTTTATCCGCTACGGGATCGGCAAGTTTTCCAAACACTGTTATTATGTTGTGTTTTCTTGCGATATGTCCGTCAAGAGTATCAGTTAAACTTGAAATAACAAACAAAATAAAGGCAAACAAAAATTTATGCGGAAGATTTGACAAAAACACGATCAAAAATATCGGTGTCAAAATCATTCTGATAATTGTAAGCTTATTCGGCAGATTCATTTTTCCTCCAAAAGTTCTCCGACTAAATCATATTCGTTGCAGTCTGTGATTTTAAGTGTTACAAAATCTCCGCAATTTAATTCACGATTTGAATTGAAAATTATAAAAGTGTCTACTTCGGGAGCGTCTTTATAACTCCTTGCAATATATTCGGACAAAGCCTCATCTTTGCCGTCAACAACGGCTCTGTAAACTTTACCGATTTCATTGCGATTTTGCTTTATCAATATATCATATTGCAGCGTTTCTATCAACTGACGCCTTTCGTCTTTGATATCTTCAGGGATTTGATTTTCCATATAACAAGCTTCTGTATTTTCTTCTCTTGAATAAGCAAAACAACCGAGCCTTTCAAATTTATTTTTATCTATGAAATTATATAGGTCTTCAAAATCTTCTTTTGTTTCTCCTGGGAATCCGACCATCACCGTCGTTCTTATTGCAATATCGGGAATTTGCTTTCTCAATTTATCGATTAAATTTTGAATTTGTTCTTTCGTAATATGACGGTTCATAGATTTTAATATTTTATTTGAAGAATGCTGAATCGGAATATCCAAGTAATTTAAAATCTTATCTTCATTTTTTATTATATCGATTAGTTCGTCATCTATTCTCTCCGGATAACAGTAAAGTAATCTGATTTTGAAATCTCCGTCAAGTTCACATAATTTTTCAAGTAATATTTTAAGAGAAGACTTTTCAGGCAAATCAAGGCCATAAACCGTAGAATCCTGCGCTATTAAAATCAGCTCTTTAACATTTTCGGAAATTAATTTTTTTGCTTCTTGTAAGACCTCATTTATCGGCACACTTCTAAGCTTTCCCCTTATTTTAGGGATAGCGCAATAAGCACAGTTATTCGAGCAACCGTCAGCTATTTTCAAATATCCTATATGCGGTAAATCAAGTCGTATTCTTCCGCCGTTTAATTTCAAGTTTTCTTTATTGCCGAAACTGACATAATGTTCGTTCCCATAAGCTTTTTTGACGGCTTTTACAATTTCTTCATTTGAGCCGATTCCCAAAATTGCATCTGCTTCGGGAAATTCTTTCACGACTTCATCTCTGTATCTTTCGGAAAGACAGCCTGTTATAATCAGCCCTTTAATCATGCCTTCATTTTTAAGTTCTGCATATTTTAAAATTTCTTCGATTGCTTCTTCCTTTGCAGACTGAATGAATGCACAGGTATTTATTATCACGACATCAGCTTCCAAATCATCAAAAACGACAGAAAGTCCTTCCTCTTTTAGATTAAAGAGCATTCTCTCTGCATCGATTTGATTTTTTGAGCAGCCCAAACTGTCAAGGTAAACTCTAATCATTTTTCTCCCATTTCATTAAGTGCAGACAAAATATCGCCTACATCAAAACCGGCTCTAACAAGAAAATTATATATCCTGCGCCTATTTTTTTCATCATTAATTTGAATTTTTCCGTATTTTTCCTCTATTATTTTTTTTATTCTGTCCTTTTCATCAACATCATATTCGGATAAGATTTGATGAATCACATCTTCGCTTATCCCCTTTTGCTTAAGTTTAAACAATATAAAATTTTTAGATTTCTTCTTTTGTTCAAACAATTCTTTGATATAAGCTACGGCGAAAGCTTGATCATCAAGATATTTTTGTTCTTTGATTTTATAGATAACATCATCAACAATGTATGAGGCTCTGTTTTTTCTAAGCAATTTATCTTTTAGTTCTTTCTCCGAATGCGGTCTTCTGCTTAAAATTTTAATTTCAGAATTATCTATATCTCTAAGGTCAACTCTGTCCGTGGTAAAAGTCAACTGTTCTTCATCTATC
>CABTZO010000079.1 GCA_902489335.1 uncultured Oscillospiraceae bacterium
GGTAGAGCACTTGACTTTTAATCAAGGTGTCCGGGGTTCGATTCCCCGATGGGTTACCAGGGACGGCAATATGCCGTCCTTTATTGTAGGGAGAGTTGTCCGAGTTGGCTGAAGGAGCACGATTGGAAATCGTGTAACGGCCAAAACCGTTCGAGGGTTCGAATCCCTTGCTCTCCGCCAAAAAGAAACGACAATTTTCGCAAGAATATTGTCGTTTCTTTTTGTTCTGTTCTCTCTTCACTTTTCTCTTTTCACTCTTCTATAATGAAATTGTCGTTTCCAGATAAGAGATAAGAGTGAAAAGATAATATCAAACTAATTTGCAAAAAAAAATAAATATTTTTATAAAACTTTTAGGAGTGATAAAATGACCGGATATGTTTGGCCAATTGTTTTGATTCTTATTTCGAATATCATTTATCAGATATGTGCAAAATCTGTTCCCGACAAAATGAATCCTTTAGCTTCACTTACAGTAACATATGCGATAGCAACAGTATTTTCTGCTACTTTGTTTTTCGTCCTAAATAGAGGAACAAATCTTTTTTCGGAATACACGAAAATAAATTGGGCGCCTTTTGTTTTCGGAATCGTCCTTGTAGGTCTTGAAGTCGGTTGGTTATACGCATATAAGGCGGGATGGAGCGTCAGTGTTGCCTATATAGTCCAGAGCGCTTTTTTGGCGGTAGCTTTGATATTTGTGGGCTGGTTACTTTATCATGAAAAAATAACATGGAATAAAATTGTCGGAATTATAATTTGCTTGATTGGTCTTTATTTCATAAATCGCAAGTGAAATTTTGATTGTAATTTTCACTTGTTTTTTTCTCAGTTTTTACAAATTTATGATAAAATGAATTTGTAAAAACATTTTGATTATGAGGAGAGGTCTATGCTTTACTTTATTTTAATCTTAATTGCCGTTATAGTTTTTATCTTATTTGCAACTTTAAGAATAGTTCCCGAAAAAAACGCTTATATTATTGAAAGACTTGGAAAATATAAGACGACTTGGAATTCCGGACTTCATTTTAAAATTCCGTTTATAGACCGAATTGCAAGGAAAATACTACTTAAAGAACAGGTTGCCGATTTTGCGCCACAGCCTGTCATAACCAAAGATAACGTTACAATGCTCATTGATTCGGTTATTTATTTCTATATCTTTGACGCCGAAAAATATACTTACGGAGTTGAAAATCCGATAAATGCTATTGAGAATTTGACGGCAACGACTTTAAGAAACATCGTCGGTCATCTTGAACTTGATGCAACGCTTACTTCACGCGAAAAGGTAAATCAGGAAATACTTAAAACTCTCGATGAAGCGACCGATTCTTGGGGAATTAAAATTACAAGAGTTGAGCTTAAAAATATTAAACCACCTCAGGAAATCCAGCAGGCGATGGAAAAACAGATGAAAGCCGAAAGAGACAAGCGCTCTCAAATTTTAACGGCTCAAGCATCGAGAGAAAGTGCAATCTTAATTGCAGAAGGCGAAAAAGAGAGCACACTTTTAAGAGCGCAGGCTGAAAAAGAAGCGACTATTTTAAGAGCAGAAGCTTCAAGAGAAAAAGAAATCAAAGAAGCACAGGGTAAAGCCGAAGCAATCAGACTTGTTAAAGAATCAGAAGCAAAAGGAATTGAACTTATAAAAGCTTCCGCTCCCGATAAATCTTTTTTACAATTGAGTGCAATTAAAGCTTTTGTCGATGCCTCTCATGGCAAAGCTACGAAAATTATTGTGCCGTCCGATATACAAAATCAAGTCGGATTACTTTCAAGTTTGTTTGAAGGCGGAGTTAAAGATTTAAAATGAATATAGTTTATATTGCAATAATTGTATTTTTTATTTTTGGATTGATAGGTTCTTTCATTGATAAGAGAAAGAAAGCTCAATTTAAAAACAATAAAAAATCAGATAAATTGGAAACAACCGATGATAAAACAGATTTGCAGAGGGAAATCAAAGAAATTAAAAATAATATTCAAAAAACTAAAAATATCTATAACGGAAAACCGGAAAGCATTTTCAAGAGAAAAAATTCACATACCTCTAAAGAAAAGGGAAAGGAATCAGATATAAATGTTAAAGCTCCTCCGATACCTGATAAGGGGCAGGTTGTATTAAACGGTGTTTTAATGAATTTAGATGATTTGAAATAGAAAAAGTTAATTTTAAGGCTAATAAATATTAAATAAATAAAACATATTAGATAAAATTAAATATAAGAATTGCGATACCTGTTAAGATCATTAAGAATCCGACAATTTTGTTTAATGTTTTAGTATCTGTTTTGTTGGCAATTACTGCAGCAATTTTTGCCCATATAAGTGTGAAAATGACACAGAGGGTAAGAACGGTGAAGTTTGTTACACCTCCGATAATAAAATGACTTATTCCGCCGGTGAGCGCGGTAAAAGTCATTATAAAAACGCTTGTTCCTACAGCATCATGCGTTTTATATCCCAAGAAAGTTGTCAGAACAAAAAGCATCATCATTCCGCCGCCTGCACCGACGAATCCACAGATGAAGCCGACCAAAGCACCACCCAAAGCGGATTTTACCATCTGATTTTTTTCTGATTTTTCCGTTTTAGTATCTTTCTTCTTTTTATAAGCTATTATCAAGAATCGCAGACCTATGATTATCATTGAAATCTGCATGGCTCCGCTCATGGTATGCTCGGGTACAAATTTTGCAACAAAGCTTCCAATAACAGTAAATGTCAAGACAGCAATCATCATTGGAACACTTTTTCTGATGTTGAGATTTCCATGTTTTTTGTATGTATATGCACTGCTTGCACTTGCCAAAACATCACTTATAAGACCTACGCCGATCGCGTCATAGGCGGGGATATTAAGAAAAGTTACAAGTATCGGACCTATTACCGCAGCCGCACTCATTCCGGCAAAACCGGTTCCGATTCCGGCGCCTGCACCTGCTAAAAAGCATATAATTATTATTTTAAGAATTTCCAAAAAATCCTCCGTATTTATCAAAAATAGATAACTTTCAGTATTTTAATATACAAAGACCTTTTTATCAATAAATCAATTATCTGTCGATAAAAAAATTATTCTAATAATATGATGAATTCCGGATATTATATGAAATACTTTGGTTGACGCTCATATCTTTTTATGTTAAAATTCATCGGTAAACATCTGATATCTAACATCTAATATCTAATATCTATAAAGGGGCATAGCTCAGTTGGCAGAGCA
>CABTZO010000080.1 GCA_902489335.1 uncultured Oscillospiraceae bacterium
GAAAGTGCACAAACGGACGGGACGAGGCTGGTTCAACGTTGGCTTCTTTATTTTTTCAAGCAGAAGACGGCATACGAAGAATACGGAAAACAGGGTTTACTGGTAGACACAATTGAAATTTCTTCAACCTGGAGTGATATTCACAAGATATACAATGAAACCGTTGACAAAATTTACATGGAAATTCCTCAGATTCTCTATGCTTCAGCACACTCATCTCACAGTTATGTAAACGGAACAAATCTTTACTTTATGTTTGGTGCCATGCCGGAAAAAGATCTTGACGCGGCTGAAAAAGTTCACAAGGCTATTTGGGATGCCGTAATGGAAGTTACGGTTAAATATGGCGGAGCAATCGCTCATCATCATGGTATAGGAAAGCACAGAGCTCCGTATTTGAAAGATGAACTCGGCAACGGTGTGGATGTTTTGAAAACAATTAAAAATGCGGTTGATCCCAAAAACATTTTAAATCCCGGATCACTAATAGAAAAATAAATGAAAGCCCTTGTTTTAGTAAAGCAGGTACCGGATACCAAAGAGATAAAAACGGACGAAAAAACCGGTTCTCTTAAGAGAGATACGGTAGGTTCCGTAATCAATGAAGCCGATATTGATGCACTTATAATGTGTAAAAACTTAAAAGAAGAGAGAAATATAAGTTTTGACGCAATGACTTTGGGCCCGGTACAATCAAGGGCAGCGCTTCGACAGGCGCTCGGTTATGGTGCCGAAAACGCATATCATGTCTGTGACGGTGATTTTGCCGGAAGCGATGTCTTGGCAACGGCAAAGACCTTAAAGTCTGCCATTGATTTTACGGAATCTGAGTTTTCGATAATTTTTACCGGATTCAAGTCCACAGATTCCGATACAGGTCATTTACCGGCGGAACTGGCTGCACTTCTTGGATATACTTATATAACAGGTGTCACAAAAATAAATGAAATAACTGATGATTACATAAATTTGGTATCAGTTTCCGACAACAAAATCTTAAACCTTAAAGTCAAACTTCCGGTTGTAATATCAACGAAGCAGAACAACTATCCTCTACAACTTCCGAATTTAAGGCAGATGATGATTGCAAGAAAAAAGCCCCTGCAAAAAATCACGAATGAAGATTTGAGACTTGAAAAAAAAGACGTTGGATATTTCGGATCACCGACAAAGTTTGTTAAAATGCGTGCAACCGTATCCGACAGAAAAAATCAGTTCTTAACCGACTTTAATCCCAAAACCGGTTTGCCCAAGCTTTTACAAACTGCCGAAAGTGAAATAAAATCTGAAAAAAGGAATTATTTTAATTTAAATAAAAGGCAAAGAGTTTTGGTCGTTTCGGATAAAAAAGATCTTGAAGTTACGAAACAGATGGCTTCATCGCTAAATGTCAAACCTGAATTTCTCGATTTGACTTTGATTACCAACACAAAAAAAGTAGAACAACTTAAATCTTATTTTGATAAAATAATAATCTCTGAAAAGTCTGAAATTTATGATCAGATGGCAGTCTTTGTTACAGACTACATTAAAAATAATGAATTTGATATTATGTTGTCTGACTCAAATGACTTTGGAAGATGCCTTTCTGCCACTGTTGCTGCGAATCTAAAAACAGGGCTTACAGCAGACTGCACTGAATTTGATTTTCAAGATGATGCCTTCATTATGACAAGACCTGCCTATGACGACAGACTCTTAGCTTCAATTAAAGTGCCCGATCATCTACCTCAAATGGCAACTGTAAGACCGGATATTTTCGAAGTCTGCGATTTAAATAAAAATGCTACTATAATAGAAAACAGTCTTGAAGTATCAAAAAGTAAAATAGAAATCTTAAAATCCGAAGACTGTGGTGCTACAAAAGAAGAAACAAAAGACCTTTTGTTCCTCGTCGGAAATATTTTGACTTCTAAAGAAGAAGTTGAATATTTTGAAAATCTTGCAAAAAAATATGACGCAGATCTTGCCTGCACCAGACCTTTGGTAACCGGACAACTTATGCCACACGAAAAACAAGTAGGCGTTTCGGGATATATATCTAAAGCAAAGCTTGCAGTTTTAATCGGAGTTTCGGGAACCACTCAGACAATGACAGGACTCAAAAGATGTAATAAAATTCTTGCGATCAACAGCGACGAGAATGCTGAGGTTTTTAACTATTCTGATTATGGAATAGTTGATGATTATAAAAATATATTTAAATGAAAGGATGACGATAATGGCTAAATTTAAAGATGCAAAATGGACCGGCAATTCAAAGAAAATGTTTGATGAAATAATGGATTCTTTGAAACCAATGTATAAGGCCGCCGTAAAGAAAAAGATTGAAATCGAATTTAAGAAAAGAGATATCACTGAAATTCACGAAAAGGATATCGCTGATACAATCAAGGCATTTGCACCACCGAAATATGTTGAAATGCTGATGCCGATTTACGAAAAATATAAAACAGAATAAATTAAAATCCGCGGGGATTACCCCGCGGATTTTATTATTCAATAATCTTAAGATAATCTGACAATTGATAATTTCCCACGGGGATCCGGGGATTATCAATGCAAAATAACTATTTACCATTTGTGGTATTGATACCATCTTCCCGGTATGTGGAGTTTATCGTATTGATGTCAAAAGGAAGAGTCTAAATTTATTTTATATTTTATTGTTCGCTATAGATAGTTTTTGGTATAATATGCATAAGAAAGAATGTTGGGATTTAAAGAAAGTGATAGGAGGTCAAAATGGCAGGTAAAAAAGATAAGAACAGACAGGATTTAATTAAAGCACCTTTAAACCCAAATGGATCTGAGAAGATTGATCCTGTTAAGGATAACGACAAGATTAAAGATCTAGAGAAAAACAAGGTTGATAACAAGGGTAAAGCTTTTACTACGAACAAGGGTCTTAAGATGGCTGAAGATGAGTTTACACTTAAGGCTGGCAGCAGAGGACCTAGTCTTCTTGAAGATTTTCATTTTAGGGAAAAAATGATGCACTTTGATCATGAGAGGATTCCAGAAAGAATTGTCCATGCTCGTGGTGTGGGTGCCCATGGTATTTTTAAATCTACTAAGGATATGAGTGAGTATACAAAAGCATGTCTATTTTCAGGTCACAATAAACAAACTCCTCTATTTTCAAGGATATCTACTGTAGCAGGATTTAGAGGTTCTACAGATACTCCTCGTGA
>CABTZO010000081.1 GCA_902489335.1 uncultured Oscillospiraceae bacterium
AATAAAATTAAAAAAGAAAACAACATTGATATCTGTGTCGTAAACGGGGAAAATTCCGCGAAGACAAACGGAATAACAAGAGAAAGCGCGACAGACTTATTCAAGGCGGGTGCCGATGTTATTACAACCGGAAATCACGTTTACAAGAAAAAGACTGATTACGAATTTCTCGAATCTATGGATATAGTTCGCCCATATAATTTTAACGATGATGATCCCGGAAAAGGTTATCTGATAATCGATAAAGGCCCATATAAAATCGCTTTTCTTAATTTAATCGGCAGGGTTTATATGATGCCGTATAATAATCCGTTTAAGGCTGCCGAAAGGTTTCTGGAAGAAACAAAAGACTGTAGAATAAGAATTGTTGATTTTCACGCTGAGGCGACTTCCGAAAAGAGAGCGATGGGATTTTTTCTTGACGGTAAAGTTTCTGCCGTTTATGGAACTCATACACACGTTCAGACAGCCGACGAACAAATTCTCAAAGACGGAACGGGATACATTACCGATCTTGGTATGTGCGGAAACGGCGACAATGTTATAGGCGTGGATTATAATGTTATTATAAAAAACTTTACGACTTGTTGTCCGCATTATTTTACCTTTGAAAAAGCAAGACCAAATGCACAGAGCATAAACGGTTGCATTTTTCAGATTGATTTAAACACCGGAAAAACACTGAAAATAAAGAGAATTAAGGTTGAAAATTTATGAAAAAACTTCAAAAGTTAATTGCATTAATTTTAGTTTTATTTTCATTATTATTTCTGTTTTCATGCAATAAAGATAAGAAAAAGCAGGGACATAGACCGGGAATATTTGAAAAGCAGAGAGAAATAAGGCTGCCCTATTCAAAGCAGGACGGTCTAAATCCTTATTTTGCAAAATCAAGGGTAAATTATAATTTATTTCCTCTTCTTTATGAATCTTTGGTTACTTTAGATCAGAATTTCGCCACAAAAAATGTTGTTGCGACAAATATTGAAAACAAAGGTTCGTTCCTTGATGTTACTGTTGATAAAAAGAAATTTTCACCAAATGATGTAGTCTATTCTTTTAATATGGCAAAAGCTTCTCCGCTTTATGCTCCTATGCTTGCAAATGTTGATAAAGCCACAATAAACGGCAATGACAAAGTTAGATTCAGTCTAAAAAGTCCAATGCAATTTGCTGCAAAAACTTTGACTTTTCCGATAGTTAAATCAAGAACTGCAGATAAAAAAGATATGGTTCCACAGGCAACGGGAATGTATGTAATATCCGGAGAAACTCTTGAAAAGAATAAAAAGTCAGATGTTAAACCAACAACAGAAAAAATTGCTTTATACAACATAAATGAAGATCCTGCCCTATATTATGCAATGCAAGTCGGGAATATAGACGCATATTATGATCCTTTGACAAAAGAAAATTTAAAAGCCTCTCCCACTCAAAGAACTGCCGTTAGCACAAGTAATCTGGTTTGCCTTATGATTGGTCCTAACTTGACAATAAATGCCGCACAGAAGAAATATATAAGTGCTAATATAGACAGAGAAAAGTTTAAGAATGAAGGCTATGCCGGACATCTGCTTGCGAATAATTTGCCTTATCCTAAGGGCATGCCCGAAACTCAAAAATTTTATGCTAAAGACGTTAATTCAAATGAGTTAAAGGAACAACTTGGTGATTTTACAAAGAAGCAATATTCCTTGATATTCTGCAAGGACAATAATATTAAAACAAATTCGGGAACTGTTATTGCAAGTCAATTAAATAATGCCGGAATAAAAATAAAAGCCGAAGCTTTGACGTATGATGAATATATGTCAAGAATGAAATCGGGCAGATATGATTTTGCATTAGCTGAAATAAAATTGACCGAAGATATGAACTTGACACCCGTTATTACAAATAAAAACTTTAAAAATATTTATGACAGCTTTGAAAACGGAACTTTGCCGGTTGAGCAATATATAAAATCATATTATGACGATCCTCCGTTTATTGCACTCGGACACAAAACCGGAGTTTTGGTTTACTCACGACTTATAAAAGAAAATGTTTCGGCTTGTGATGTGAATGTTTATGGCAATTTCCAAAATTGGCATATAAAAGAAATAAATTGATATGGTTGACTTAAATAAAGAAACAATCAGATATTTAAAGGGAGTAGGTCAGACAAGAGCGGAAAAGTTTCAAAAATTAGGAATTGAAACTGTCGCTGACCTGCTCACTTTTTATCCTAAAAGATATGATGACTTGACAAAGGTCATCAAGTTTTTAGATGCACAAGCGGATGAAAAGGTTGCGGTTTTTGCGACTGTTATGGGACAAGTAGAGTATTTCAGAACGGGCAGGGGATTAAAAATATTTTCTTGCCATGTAATAGACGAAGATAATACGATTGCAAAAATTACTATATTTAACAAGGTGTTTGACGCAAAAAAATTACATCCGGGAAACAAATATGTATTTTTTGGAAAAGTTAAGCGTGATATCTACGGAATAAAGATGGATTCACCCGAGATTTTAGATTTTTCGGATTGCAAGATAAGACCTGTATATCAACAAACATCGGGGCTAAACAGTAAGTTTATCTCTTCTTGTGTTTTTAGCTCTATTTCAAAGTATCAAAATTATATTTTAGATCCTTTGCCGAGTGATCTAAAAATAAATTATAAATTCCAAGATAAGAATAAAGCCATAACTCAAATGCATTTTCCTGAAAATTTTGAAATTTTGGAAGAGGCAAAAAAGCGACTTATTTACGAAGAACTGTTTGTTTTTTCTCTCGGAGTATTGAAGCTCAAAGGTATGAAAAAAAGACAAACAAAGTCGGTAATAAAAAAAGACTTTTCGTCTTCTTTTGATAAATTAGTGCCATTTGAAGCGACAGAGTATCAAAGACAGGCATTAAATGAAATAATCGATGATTTAAAATCCCCTTATCCTATGAGAAGGCTTTTGCAGGGAGATGTTGGTTCCGGTAAAACCTATGTTGCGGCGTCTGCGGCATATACAGCAGTTAAAAATAATTTTCAAGTTGCTTTTATGGCGCCGACGGAAATACTTGCAAATCAACACTTTGAAACATTAAAAGATTTTCTTAAAACCGAAAAAATAGAAATTGCACTTTTGACGGCTTCGACTAAGGCAAAGGAAAGAACGGAAATCTTAGACAGACTGAAGTCAGGAGAAATTAAAAT
>CABTZO010000082.1 GCA_902489335.1 uncultured Oscillospiraceae bacterium
AAATCGCTAAAAGAAACAAGGATATCGCTATACAAATGCCTAAAACAGCTTTTTTTATTTTTTTATTTTTTGTTCTTGAAATTAAAATTCCGCCAAAATAATGAACTGCTGTTCCGGCAATCATAAGAACAATCCACTTCGGTTCTCCCCAAGCATAAAAAACAAGTGACATTATAAGTAAAACCGTGTTTTTCAGTCTTATTGTAGGAACTGCATAATAAATTATTAAGCAGATCGGTAAAAAAATATATAGGAAAATTAAACTTGAAAAAACCATCTATACCTCTATTTTATCCTTGATTTTTTGATAAATTTTCTCCCCTATTCCGGGAACATTCTTTAGTTCTTCAACTGTATTGAAGTCACCGTTTTCTTTGCGATATTCAATTATCGCTTCAGCCTTTTTATCGCCGATAAATTTAATTTTAAGTAAATCTTCTTTATTTGCCGTATTTATGTTAATTTTACCGCTTACCGAGATATTTTCACTTTCGGGTTGACTGCTTACAATAGTAGTTTTTTCTTCTTTAACTTCAATTTTCACCCTATCATAAACTGCAGGTGAAGATAATAAATTAAAAGAAACAACGACTATTGATGAGATAAGACAAACAATTAAGAGAAATATCTCCTGCTTTTTAACCATAAAATCATCCGGCTTTCATAACTTTGACAATTATACCACAGTGAGAATAAAGACACATTAAAAATATTTTTTAATTTTAACTTAAAATTATATAAATAATGATTAAATTAATATATGGCATAACTCAAAAGAGCTATGCCATATAGTTTAGAAATATTTACTGTATTATTCAGCTGTCTCTTCAGTAGATGTTTCAGAACTTACTTCGATATTCTCTTCTGTTGATTCAACAACTTCGTCAGATTTTTCTTCAGGTGAATTGTCTTCTTTCTCAACAACTTCATTATTATCTGAAGATTCATTGTCACTTGATGGTTCAATAAGTGCTCTTATTGAAAGACTGACTCTTTTTTCATCATATTCTATGTCTGTTATTTTAACAGTTACTTCGTCACCTACACTCAATACATCAGCCGGCTTTTCAATGTAGTGATCTGCAATTTGAGAAATATGAATAAGTCCGTCTATTCCGGGAATAACTTCCGCAAAAGCTCCAAATGAAGTCAAACCGACAATATGAGTCTTGATTACATCTCCAACTGCATGGTTCTTTCTCAAGATTTCCCACGGATTATCTTCGTCTTTTTTGTATCCCAAAGAGATTCTGTTATTTTCAAGTGAACGAATATATACTTCAACCTCATCTCCGACATTTACGATATCAGACGGATGTTTAATTCTTTTCCAAGAAAGTTCTGAAATTGGAATCATTCCGTCAACACCCGGCTCAAGTTCAACAAAAGCCGCGAAATTAGTTAAATTCTTAACTCTGCCTGTATATTTATCTCCGACAGCTGCTGTTTCCCAGAATTTTTCCGTTGCTTCTTTTCTGATTTCTTTATAGTTATCTTTAATAGAACCAACTATCTGTCTGCGATTTTTATTTATCTCCAAAATCTTAAATGCAACTTTTTCTGAAACAAGGCTTTCGAGAGAACCACTTCTTGGCACTCCTGAATGCGAAGCAGGAATAAATACTCTTACACCATTATTTGTAACGGCAAGGAGTCCTCCTTTTATTACTTTTTTAACGGTGCCTTCAATAGTTGCATTTTCTTCTTTAGCTTTTTCAAGTTCGTCCCATGCTTGAATACTGTCAAAACGTCTCTTAGAAAGCATAACTGTTCCTTCAACGTCGTTTGTTTTCATAATTATTAAATCAAGTGTGTCACCGACTTTCAGCTCTTTTGTAAAGTCAGCGTCAGGATCATAGCTGTATTCTTCAGCAGGAACATAACCGGTATGTTTTCTTCCTATATCAACCTGAATTTCATTTGGTGCAATAGCAACAACTGTTCCTTTTACTTTTTGATCGTTGTCCATTTGTTCAAGCGATTTTTCAAGCGCTTCCTCAAAGCTCATACCATCAATTTCATTTTCATGTGTCTTAGTCTCATCAGACATTGTCTCAAGAACCTCCTTAATTATTACCGACGGAGTTGAAGCTCCTGCGGTAACACCGACATTAAAACTTTTAGAAAAATCAATATTTGAAAGTTCGTCGGCTTTAGTAACCAGATAGGTTTCACAGTTTTTGTGACAAATATCGTATAGTTCCTTAGTGTTTGAACTGGTCGGGCTGCCTACAACAATCATAATATCACAAGTTTCAGAGAGCTTAATCGCCTCTTTTTGTCTTACCTCGGTCGCTTTGCATATTGTATCAAAAACTTTGACTTTTGTATATACTGAATTTATTTTTTTTACACATTTATCAAATTCAATAGTGCTAAAAGTTGTCTGAGCGACAACAGAAATTGATTTTCCTTCAAGATTAATGCCACTTTTAACAAATTCTTCTATCTGATCAAGATTTTTGAATACATAAAATTGTGTTTTAGCTCTGCTGACAACCCCTTTTATTTCCGGATGATCTTTTTTACCGAGAATAAAGATAACATCCCCGAGTTCTGAGCGTTTTGCGACAAGTTCTTGAAGTCTTGTAACAAAAGGGCAAGTCAAGTCAATTATTTTACAATTTTTTTCTTTAAGTTTTTTTATGTTTTCGAGCTCAATTCCGTGAGCTCTAAGAATTACAACACTTTCATTCTTTGCTTCTTCAACGGAATCTATGACTTTAAGACCCTTTTTATTTAAATCATCTATAACAAAATCATTATGAATTATATCTCCGAGACAATATATAGGATGAGAAAGTTCCCCTAATGATTTTTCTGTTTTATTTACAGCCCTTTCAACACCGAAGCAAAAACCTGCAGTTTTAGCAAGTTTTATGTTTAGATTTTTTTCCATAAATCATTAACTGCCTTTTCAATTTTTAAGCTTACGTTATGCAAATCCTTCGATTTAGCACCTTTCTTGAGATCAAATTCATCATATTTAATAAGTTTTCCTATTGAAATATAAGGTGTTGCTCTTTTTGAATTTTCTTTTTTATGTTTTATTGCAACAGGCAAAACGTCAGTTTTAGCACTTTTGATGATTAAAGAAGCCCCGGCCTTAAATCCTTCGGGTGCATCTTCATTTTTTTGC
>CABTZO010000083.1 GCA_902489335.1 uncultured Oscillospiraceae bacterium
AACAGATGATTATCACGTTGAAGCCGTCAAAGAAATATTTGAAAAGCTATATGAACAGGGAGATATTTATAAAGATAGATATGAGGGACTTTACTGCACCCCCTGCGAGTCTTTTTGGAGCGAATCTCAACTTGTTGACGGCAAGTGTCCGGATTGTGGAAGAGAAGTTGAAAAAATGTCGGAAGATGCTTACTTTTTCAAACTTTCAAAATATCAGGATTGGCTTGAAAAATATATAGAGGAAAATGAAAATTTCATCTATCCTGAAGTCAGAAAAAATGAAATGCTCAACAACTTCATCAGACCGGGCCTTCAAGATTTATGTATTTCGCGCTCGACTTTCAAATGGGGAATTCCCGTACCATTTAACGATAAACATGTTATCTATGTTTGGATAGACGCACTCACAAACTATATCACGGCCCTCGGTTACAGACCGGGTAAAGAAACGGAAATGTTTAAAAAATATTGGCCTGCCGACGTTCATATCATCGGAAAAGATATTGTCAGATTCCACACAATTTATTGGCCGATAATGTTAAAAGCTCTTGGTATTCCTCTTCCAAAACAGGTTTTCGGTCACCCCTGGCTCTTATTTGGCGAAGATAAAATGTCAAAGTCAAGAGGCAATGTGATTTATGCAGACGATTTAGTTGAAAAGTTTTCATCTGATGCTGTCAGATATTATCTGCTTTCACAAATGCCTTACATTCACGACGGTTCAATAACTTATGAAACAATGATTGAAACATACAACTCAGACCTTGCAAACACCTTGGGTAATCTTGTCAACAGAACAATTTCAATGTCACACAAATATTTTGACGGCAAGGTTTTAAGAGGAGAAAAAGACGACAAATATGACAAAGAATTACAAAATCTTGCAACATCTGCAATAAAACAAGTTGAAGAAAAGCTTGAAATATATAAGGTTTCCGACGCAATAAAGATTGTCATCAACCTTGCTAAAGCCTGTAATAAATATATCGACTTAACAACGCCCTGGGTGCTTGCAAAAGACGAAAACGGAAAAGAAAGACTGAAAGAAGTTTTATACAATTTACTTGAATCAATCAGAATGATAGGAATTTTAATCTCTCCGTTCATGCCTCAAACTTCCGATAAAATCTTTGAGCAGCTAAATTGTAACGATAAAGCTTATGAAAGCCTTCTTTCATTTGGTCACTTAAAAGAAGATACTGTTTTGGGTAAACCTTCTCCCCTATTTGCGAGAATAGATAAAGATAAACTGCTTAAAGAACTGCAAAATGAATAATATTTTTGACACTCATTCACACTATACGGACGAAGCCTATGACGATGACAGAGACAGTCTTTTGACCGAAATTTTTGATAAAGAAGTTTCATATATTATTGAATGTGCAACCGAATATGATTCTTCCGTTAAAGCTTTAAAATTATCCGAAAAATTTGATAATCTTTATGTGGCTCTTGGGATTCATGGTTTAGATGCAGAGTGTGCGTATAAAACTGACTTTGAAAAAATTAAACCTCTGTTTGAAAATAAAAAGGTTGTTGCCGTAGGTGAAATCGGTCTTGACTATCATTATGAAAAAGAAAGCCGAAATATACAGATTGAATGCTTCAAAAGTCATTTAAGTTTGGCAAATGAATTGAATTTACCCGTTATTGTTCATGACAGAGAAGCTCATCAAGATACTTTTGATTTAATTAAAGAATACAACTCTCGCGGCATAATACACTGTTATTCCGGCAGTGTCGAAATGGCAAAAGAATATATTAAGCTTGGGTTATACATCGGCATCGGCGGAGCAGTAACTTTTAAGAATGCAAAAACCATTAAAGAAGTTGCAAAAATCATTCCGATTGAAAACATAGTTTTGGAAACGGACTGCCCTTATATGACACCCGAGCCATATCGCGGAAAAAGAAATCGCTCGGATTACATAAAATTCGTCGCACAAAAAATTGCCGACATCAAAAACATGGAAGCTCAAGAAGTAATTAATATTTGCACTGAAAATGCAAAAAGCTTATTTAATATTAAATAAACAACAAAAATCACCGCTTTGAATTTGTATATCAAAGGCGGTGATTTTTGTTTTATTAAGGAATTGATAATTATGAAATCAGTTAGCTACAACTAACTGATATAATAATACTTGAAAGTTTTTCATTTGTCAACACCTTTTATAAAAAAATACGGGCGATTATCATCGCCCGATAAACAAATTAAAACCTTAATTGATTAAATTCCAGGATTTTCCGTTGTCTTGTGAAAGATAGGTGCTTATTTTTCCGTTTACGTCTCTAAAATACAGGTAAATATCGCCTGTCGGTGTAACACTGCCTCTCTCAAAATTTGCGGTTGCGGGAAGCTCTGCGAGAAGAACTTTTTTCCCGTTAGAATTTTCTATGAAGAAATATCTGTTCCTTGCCGCTGCTTTATCAATAGCTACAACTTCATAATCTGAATTTGGAATTTTTTTTGCATTTTCAGATTTATAAAGATCTTCAAGTTTCTTTTGAGATTTTTCCTTTTCGGCTTTTGAAAGATCCGTTGATTTTTGTTTTGCGATCAGTTCATTTAATTTTCCGGTCGCAATCGCCTCTTTATTGCTGTCGTTTATTTCATCAGGAAAATTTTTATGGTCATAATAGACTTGAACTTCCTTCATCTGTCCATTACCCTGCGACTGATATACAGAATATATAAGATCCGGAAATCCGTCTTTTAGAACATAATACTTTTGATTTGAATACTTAAAAGATTGATAATCCATATATGAAAAAACGGTAACCAAAAAGTAATAAAAAGAAAAGAATGAAAAAGCAAGAATGGAGAGCACGATTAAAATCGGTTTTACAAACGATTTTAAATTTTTTAAGTTTGCTTTAAACAGTTTATAAATTAAAAATATAAATACCGATAAAAATAATATATATGAAAAAA
>CABTZO010000084.1 GCA_902489335.1 uncultured Oscillospiraceae bacterium
CAATCCATGGAGCGTACTGAAATATGTTCAAAAAATCAAGCAGGGAAACGATACACCGGAATCCTTCTGGGCAAATACGAGTGGAAATGATATTATCTATCGCTACGTAAAAGAAGCAAGCTCTAAAATGAGAGAAGAATTCGATATACTGGCATCAGGCGGAGTTATTGAAAAAAGCTAAGGAAGAAAACTGTTCATATAAGGAAGTATCACAAAAGTTTATTGATGAGTATTTTAAAGATTCACGCGGGCTTAATGTCAGAGATGCCGATGTTCATCCGAAAGTATCTGAGCATATAGAAGAAATAATCAAAATGATTTCTGCTTTACTGGAAAGCAAACATGCGTATATTGCAGAAAATAATGATGTATATTTTGATACTCAGAGTTTTGAAGACTATGGAAAGCTCAGTCATCAGGACATAGATTCTTTGGAATCCGGTGCTCGTATTACGATTGAAGAAAAAAAGAAAAATGCGATGGATTTTGCGTTATGGAAATCTCCCAAAGAGGGGGAACCATATTTTGAAGCACCTTTTGGACCTGGCAGACCGGGTTGGCATATTGAATGTTCCGTAATGTCAACTGAAATTTTAGGAAAGACAATTGATATACATTGTGGCGGTCAGGATTTAATTTTCCCGCATCATGAAAATGAAATCGCACAATCAGAATGTTGCTATGATCAAAAATTTGCAAATTATTGGATGCATAACGGTTATATAAATGTAGACGGCTCTAAGATGAGTAAATCTCTTGGAAATTTCTTTACCGTAAGAGAAATTGCCGACAAAATGGGCTATGAAGTAATTCGCTATTTAATGTTGTCGTCTCATTACAGAACACCTATCAATTTTTCAAAAGAAATTTTAGAACAGAATAAAAATTCTCTTGACAGACTTTATAATTGTAAGAATAGTCTTGAATATGAAATAAAAAATACAGACGGTTCAAAAGATGTTGCAGATTATAAATCGAGACTACAAGAATTTAAGGATGAATTTATTAATTCTATGGAAGATGATCTGAACACGGCAGACGCTCTTGCAGCCATTTTTGAACTTACTAAATACATAAACACAAACATATTGGAAAATGGCGTTAATAAGGAAATACTTAAAGATGCTTTGAGCCTGTTTATTGAACTCAATGATGTTTTAGGATTTTTGTATGAGCGAAAAGAAAATTCTGAAGTTGATACCTCTGAAATTGAAAAGTTAATTGAAAAAAGACAAACGGCAAGAAAAGAAAAGAATTTTGCTCTTGCCGATGAAATAAGAGACGAGTTATTGGAAAAGGGAATTGAACTCAAAGATACAAAAGAAGGAGTTCAGTGGACCGTAAAATAAAACAGAAAAATTTTAATCGGGACGGTGATTTTTTATTCATCGTCCCGATTTTCTTTGCCCCTTCGTTTTATAAGGAGGTAAAGTCTTATTTTGTAATTTCATATTATCACTGTTTATATAATTTGTCAACAATTTATAAAAAATAATTTCACAATGTTAAATAAATTTGTTAAATGTGTATAATAAAAATAAATTTTTGGCGATGTTTTATCATACAAAGGAAATAAAAATAATAAGTGTGTAAAATGGAGTAAAAAGCAGAAAAACAGAGAAAATCGGAGATATTAGGATTTAGGTTAAAAAACATCTTGACAATTAAAATTGGTGATGATAGAATCACTAAGCATTGAAATTACGAGAAGACTGAGTCTTTTCAAAATGATAATCAATATAAATTATTTTTAGGAGGAAGAAATGTCAACATATATGCCAAAACAAGCAGATTTGACTCGTAATTGGTATTTGATTGATGCAAAGGGCAAAACTCTTGGTGAAGTTGCAGTTAAAGCCGCAACAATTCTCAGAGGAAAACATAAACCTACTTTTGCATATCATGCTGATTGCGGAGAGAACGTAATAGTTATTAATTGTGCTGAAATTGTTCTCACCGGAAAAAAATTAGAACAGAAAAAATATTATCGTCATTCCGGATACATTGGAAACTTAAAGGAAGTAAATTATAAAACTCTTATGGAAACTAAACCTGAGTTTGTAGTTAAAAAAGCTGTTAAAGGAATGTTACCCGATACCGTAGTTGGAAGAAATTCACTCAGAAGACTCAGAGTATATGCGGGACCTGAACATGAACAAGCAGCGCAGAAACCTATTAAGGTAGAATTATAAGGAGGGCAAGAATGTATAATACAGATGAATATTTTTATGCAACAGGACGCAGAAAGAATTCAGTTGCCCGAGTTAGACTCTATCCGGGTAGCGGAAAAATTACAATTAACGATCGTGACATCGATGATTATTTTGGTCTTGATACTTTAAAGATTATTGTTCGTCAACCGATGGAATTAACAGAAACAACATCAAAATATGACGTTGTTTGCAGAGTTAACGGCGGAGGCGTATCAGGACAGGCAGGAGCAATCAGACACGGTATAGCCAGAGCATTGGTTGTTGCAGATGCAGAGCTCAGACCGGAAATTAAAAAGGCAGGTTTCTTGACAAGAGATCAGAGAATGAAGGAAAGAAAAAAATACGGTCTCAAAGCTGCAAGAAAAGCACCTCAATTTTCAAAGAGATAAAATTACATCAAAAATCCCGAAGTTTCAAACTTCGGGATTTTTTTATAAAAAAATCAGCAAAGTTTTCCTTGCTGATTATGGCGGAGAAAGAGGGATTTGAACCCTCGC
>CABTZO010000085.1 GCA_902489335.1 uncultured Oscillospiraceae bacterium
AAGCGGTTATGAAATAAGTTATACAGAGTTTTTGGATGAAAAAAACGGAAGTAATACAGCACTGCATGTGAATAACAATAATAAAACAGTCGTAATGAACAGAACGGGTGCGTTTTCGGCAAATATGATTTTTGAAAAAGGAAAAAGAAATAACTGTCAATATAAAACTCCCGTAGGTGAATTTACTTTGGGTGTTTTTGCAAAAGAAATAAATAACAATCTTCACGATGAGGGAGGAGAGCTTTCTTTTACCTATACTTTAGATTTTAACAGTGGCTATACTTCCGATAATGAACTGAGAATCTCGGTAAGGCGGGTTTGAGATGAAGGATATTCAAAGTTTTTGTATAGAAAACATTAAAAATAAAATTTACGATGCAGTATTAAAGTTTGCTGATGAAACAAAGACAATTGCTGATATAACATCAGACGATATTTCTGTTGAAATACCGGCAGATTCAAAGAACGGAGATTTTGCCTGTTCTTACCCATTGTCGGCCGCAAAAATTTTTAGGTTGCCGCCTTTTGAGATAGCAAACAACATCGTTTCCTTAATGGGAAGCGATATACCATATATAAAAAACATTCAAGTTGCAAAACCCGGATTTATCAATTTTTTCGTCAGTGAAGAATATTTTTCAAAAGTTCTTTCGGATATAATGACGCAAAAAGATAATTATGGTCACACAAATTACGGTCAAGGTAAAAAAGTCAATCTGGAATTTGTCTCAGCAAATCCAACTGGTCCTATGCACATGGGAAATGCCAGAGGCGGAGCAATCGGAGACTGTCTTGCAAATGTAATGCAGGCAGCGGGATATAAAGTCAATCGCGAATTTTATATAAATGATGCGGGAAACCAAATTGACAAATTTGGTCTTTCTTTAGAAATTCGTTATTTGCAACATTTTTATGGTGAAGATAAATACCGGTTGCCGGAAGACTCCTATCATGGTGAAGATATAAAAATTTTAGTTGAAAAATATATAGATAAATATGGTGACAATCTTTTGGAAAAAGATCCAAAAGAAAGGCGGAAAGCACTTATTGACTTCGGACTGCCGATAAACATTGATAACATAAAGAAAACCATGGAAAAGTATCGCATTGAATATGATACATGGTTTCGCGAAAGTTCACTATATAAAAGTGGAGAGATAGACAAAACTATTGAACTTATGAAACAAAAAGGTCTTACATACGAAAAAGATGGGGCTCTTTGGTATAAAGCAAATGAACACGGCGGAGAAAAAGATGAAGTCCTTGTCCGAGCAAACAATGTTCCAACTTATTTTACCGGCGATATTGCATATCATATAAATAAAATCAAAGAGAGAAAATATGATATTTGCATAAATGTTTGGGGAGCCGATCACCACGGACATGTTTCAAGGCTTAAAAATGTCTTGGAAGCAATAGGTTTAGATTCATCCAAACTTGAAGTCGTTTTAATGCAGCTTGTTAGGCTTGTCAGAGACGGTGAAGCTGTCAGAATGTCAAAGCGAACGGGAAAAGCATTGACTTTATCGGATTTGCTTGAAGAAATTCCAATTGATGCGTCAAGATTTTATTTTAACATGCAAAAAGCAAGCAGCAGTATGGATTTTGACTTAGATTTAGCTGTTCAAAAAACTAAAGACAATCCGGTTTATTACTGCCAATATGCCTATGCAAGGATTTGTTCGATTTTTCAAAACACAGATATTGAAGAAACAAATAACATTAATATAAGTAAACTAAATTTAGATGAGGAAAAGAGATTGATTTTTACGCTCTCGTCTTTTCCGCGTATTATAATAAATGCGTCAGACAAGAGAGACCCATCCGATATAACAAAATATGCTCTTTTGATTGCGAATGAATTTCATTCATATTATTCCAAAGCGAAAATAATAACAGAAGATGAAGAACTGACAAAGAACAGACTCTCGCTCTGCAGGGCTTGTGCCATAACACTTAAAAATGCTCTTTCAATGCTAAAAATAGAAGTTTTTGAAAAAATGTAAAAGGAAAAGACCACCCAAAATGGATGGTCTTTCCTTATAAAACGAAGGGGCAAAGAAGATAGCATTTTGGCCACTTAGTGACCAAAATTATTATAATCATTTAGCTTGATAAAGTCAACTGACTCTAAAGAAAATAAAACATAATTTACACATATTATTAATGAAAAGTTTTTTGACTTAACAATGTTATTGATATAAAATCTGTTTGTTTGAATCTGGAGATGATAAAATGACTGGTGCTACATATCTTTTTGATATAGCAATTATTTTAATAAGCACGAAATTTTTAGGACTGGTTACACGAAAGTTCAATATGCCGCAAGTTGTCGGTGCTCTTTTGGCAGGCTTGATTTTAGGACCGACAGTATTGAATGTTACTCATCAAACAACTGTTTTACAGGCACTGGCGGAACTTGGCGTTATTTTATTAATGTTTAACGCCGGTATGGGTACAGATGTTCAGGATTTGAAAAAGAGTGGTAAAGCCTCTTTATTTATAGCAACTGCCGGAGTTTTAGTTCCTATGCTTCTTGGCTTTGGTTATGCTCAAATTTTCAATCCGGGAATGAGCCATATAAAAATCCTTGAAAATATTTTTATAGGTGTTGTTTTAACGGCAACATCCGTAAGCATTACAGTTGAAACTCTCAACGAACTTGGAAAACTTCATACGAATTCAGGAAATGCAATTTTGG
>CABTZO010000086.1 GCA_902489335.1 uncultured Oscillospiraceae bacterium
CCACGAGACAAAAAAACCGAAAATGAATTTTTAACAGACTATAAGATGTCTTTTCCGTTTAAACAGATAAAAGAAATCGATAAGAACTTTATCAACGCCGAAGGGAAATTAAGGCTTTCCGATGATATAATCTGTTATTATTTTGCTTCTAATGACAATGCATATATATTTTTTGACATATCCGGAGTTAAAATCCTTTGGACTCTCGTTCCGGGCACAGATTTTAATCATATAGGAAAAGAATATCAAAAGGCCGATATTCTGATATCGAGAGCAAAACCACCACAAAACACTGAATTTTCCAATTTTAGAGATATTATAATATGTGACGATTTTGAAAGATCTAATCAAACTATAATAAAACTAAAACATAATTTTATAAAAACTAATCCCAACGGACTAAAAATTCGAATAAACCATAGAAATTATAAAATATACAGAAAATAAACGAGGAGATTAAAATTTTAGACGAAAAAAAACTTTGGGAAACAATTAAACAAAAAAAATATGCTCCCGTGTATCTTTTAGACGGAACGGAAGATTATCTTAAAAAACTATACCTTGACATGTTCAAAGATATTTTAATTGACAAGGCAACTTCCGCATTCAACTATAATGTTTTAAATAACGATAATTTTAGCGGTGAATTATTTTACGAGCTTGTAAATTCAATAAGTATGTTTTCTACGCCTAAGGTTATTATCTTGGATGATATAAATTTTTCTAAAATTGAAGACAAAGAAATTGAACTGATTTTGTCATCAATAAACGATATACCTGAAAACACCCATATTTTTATAAAACAAACGGAAAATTTATTTTTCCCGGAAAAGAAGAAAAAACTTAAAAAGAGTCTGCAATCAATAGTGGATGCCATTGAAAACAATGGAATTATTGCTGTTCTTAACGAAAGAAATCAATCCGGATTATTTAATTTTATTGTAAAAACAATTAATTCTAAGAGCAAGAAAATTAGGCCCGAAAATGTAAGACTTATTATAGAAAAAGTTGGAACTTCAATGAACTCACTTTCAAATGAAGTTGAAAAGTTGATTTCATATTCGGATGATGAAATAACTAAGGAAAATATTGAAGTTTTATGTACCGTTAATATAGAAACAACAGCGTTTTATTTGGTAAATGATTTAACTGCCGGAAAAATTAAATCCGCACTTCTAAAAGTCAGGTATTTAATTGATTATATGCACGTAGACGGCATTTTAGTGAACGGGGCTATAATATCATCATTTTGTGATATTTATCGCGTTAAGGTGGTTTTACAGAGTAAAAGAAACATATATGATCTATCAAAGATTTTTCCGGAAGACTATAAAAATAGAGAATTTAAGCTCAGGAATTCAGAAAAAATTGCAAGGAAATATTCTAAAAAACAAATTAAAGAAATTTTAAACCTTCTGCTTCAAGCTGATGAAAAGCTTAAATCTTTCAATTTTTCAACGAAACTTGTTTTTGAGAAGCTTATTCTAAAAATAGGACTGATAAATGCTTAAAACAAATAGGATAATAATCACTGAAGGCAAATACGATAAAATTAAGCTAAGCTCAATAATCAAAGCAGATATCTTTATAACCGACGGATTTTCAATATTTAAAGATGAAAAGACTAAAGAAATGCTTAAAAGCCTTGCAAAAAACAGAGGTGCAATTATAATAACCGACAGTGATCATGCAGGTTTTATGATAAGAAAACATCTAAATGATATATTAAATTCCTGTGATGTTATAAATATTTATATTCCGGATGTTATCGGAAAAGAAAAGCGTAAAACTTCTTATTCAAAAGAGGGGAAGGTAGGAGTCGAAGGAATAGACCCTCAAATGTTGAAAGAGCTGATTGAAAAAAATGTTTCATTTTCCGAGTTAAAAAATAAAAATGAGATCACAAACTTAGACTTATTTAATGACGGATTTATCGGGAAACCCGGTTCAAAAGAAAAGCGAAAAAACTTGATAAAAAAACTTGATTTACCTGAAAATTTATCAAAAAATACACTGCTTAAAATTTTAAACTCTCAGTTTAATTATGAGGAATACAAAAAATTAGTAAAATCTTGATTTTTTCCTTGTTTTTAGTTGAAACCTTTGCTATAATAACGAATGCCGCTTATGGACGGTTAACAAACGGCATAGCCTACCGTATCATAGCGAGACTGATATAAAGTGAGTGAATAAAGTGTACGCAATCATTGAGACAGGCGGAAAGCAATACAAAGTTGAAAAAGGCGATGAAATTTTCGTTGAAAAGCTTGACGCTGAAGAAAACAAAAAAGTAAAGATCGATAAAGTAATTGCTGTTTCCGACGGTAAAAAAATTACTGCGGGTCAACCTTATGTTGACGGAGCTTCTGTTGAAGCAAAAGTTATTAAAAACGGTAAAGGTAAAAAGATAAATATCTTTACTTATAAACCCAAGAAAAACATTGAACGTAAAATGGGACACAGACAACCATATACGAAATTAGAAATAACAGCTATTAAATCTAAATAAGCAAAGTGAGGTGTATCTAAATTGGCACATAAAAAAGGAATGGGATCTACCCGTAACGGAAGAGATTCTGAATCAAAAAGACTTGGACTTAAAAGAGCAGACGGACAATATGTCCTTGCAGGTAATATTTTGGTAAGACAAAGAGGAACAAAGATTCATC
>CABTZO010000087.1 GCA_902489335.1 uncultured Oscillospiraceae bacterium
AGCTTGTAGACGAGAGCTCCCAATACCGTAGTGGGTGGTTATTAACCGCCCGTTGCCTTATTTCTTGATTATATTATTTATCCGCCGATAAACCGATGAAGCGAAGTTGATAATCCTCGGCTACTGAAGTGATTTGTCTACAATCTAAAATATAGAATAGGTAAAATTAGTAAAACTGCAGTCCCAAAGGTTATAAAAGGCGCAAAAGCTATCTTTTTCTTGTCTCCGTTCATAGAATAATAAAGAGCAAAAGGAAAAGCTGCAAAGATTGAAATCACAAAAATAATAGAGGTTGCTTTAAGACCAAAATAAAGTCCAATAACCGAAAATAGCTTACCATCTCCGCCTCCCATTGATTTGGAAAATAAAAATAAAATATAAAACATTAAAAAAATAACTAATGAGGAGATAAAATAATATTTAAAACTTTTAATAGTTATTAATTTTATAAGAGTTACGACGATCAATACAAACAGAGTGTTAGATTTTATCGTGTGATGTTTTATGTCATAAAATGAAATATAAATTAAAATCAATATAAAAACTATATTTAAAAAACTTAAAAGATTAAATTTTAAAAACGAGAAATCAGAAATTATACCAAGACAAACGGTAGCCGGACTATTGTATATGGTAAATCACTTCCTTATAAAACAAAAAATCGTTGCTAATGCAACGATTTTCTCATCTTTTCCAATTTTTTGAACTCTCCACTTTTTTGTGTTTCCATCATATGTAATTTTATATTTTTCCGTTTGATACCTGTAATACTTTAGCTTATCGCCTTCGAAATCCCAAGAAATATCGGCATCAGCAATTTTTGCAAGTTTGATCTTCTTTATAATTTTATCTTTGACTTCTGGTGCAAGATCCTTGATGTTCTTTGCTTCTCTAATCGCTTTACCAACGTTGGGATCTTTAGCTATATCTTCTATTACATTCATTACAGAAACAGCATCTTTGAAAAGTCCATTGGCAATGGTTTTATTAACCCATTTGTTGAGTCCGGGAACAAGCATCAAAGCAAAGACAGCAATAATTATAATTGCAATCGACAATTCAATTAATATACCTCTTGTTTCGTGCTTCCTCTTGTCCTCTGTCATATTATATCAACTTTGAAGTTTCTTTATTTCTTCAGCAAAGTCTTCTGATTTCTTTTCTATTCCTTCACCACGTTCATAGCGAACAAATTTTTCGATTGAAATCTGTGTTCCAAGTGATTTAGCAACACTTGCAACATGTGATTTAACATCAAACTTCGGTTCTTTTACAAATTCCTGATCAACAAGGCAAGATTCTTTGAAGAATTTATTTAGCTTACCCTTTGCAATATTTTCTAAAACATTGTCAGGCTTGTTTGCCATCTTGGGATCTTCTTTCATCTGAGACATAATGATTTCCTGTTCATGTTTCTTAACATCTTCAGGAACTTCATCAGAACACAAGTATGATGGATTCATAGCGGCAACCTGCATTGCAATATCTTGACCTAATTCTTTGAATTCAGGGTCATCTTTTTTATCTTCAGGTATTTCAAATTTAACTAAAACACCAACAGATCCGCCCGTGTGAACATAATCTGAAACAATGCCTTTAATTATTTCAAATCTTCTGATTTGGATATTTTCTCCGATTACCATAACAAGGTCAGTTAAATTTTCTTTAACCGTTCTCTTATCTGAATCATATTGAGTATCTAAAAGCGCGTCAACATCTGCCGGCTCTTTATCTGCAATAATTTTTGCAACATTATTTGCGAAATCAACAAACTTTTCGTTTTTTCCCACAAAATCTGTTTCGGAATTTATTTCAAGTAAAACTGCAATATTCTTTTCTGTATCGTTATATGCAACAACAGCACCTTCTGCGGCAGTTCTGCCCGATTTTTTCTGTGAGGTTGCGAGTCCCTTTTCTCTGAGAATATCAATTGCTTTTTGCATATCTCCGTTACTTTCGATGAGTGCTTCTTTGCATTTCATCATTCCGACACCGGTTTTTTCGCGAAGTGCTTTTACATCTTGAGCTGTAAATGACATTTTATCCTCCGTTATTTATCTTCTTTTTCTGTTTTTTCTTCTTTAACTTCTTCAGCAGCTTTTTCTGCCTTAGCTTCAGAAGTTTCGGCCTTTTCGGCTTTTGCTTTCTTTTCTGTTTTTTCTTCGGCTAATTCTTTATCTTCTGATTTCTTTTCAACTTTTTTAGCCGGTGCTTTTTTCACAGGCTTTTTAGCTTCAGATTTTTCATCAGCCTTAACTTCTTTATCTTCAACTTTTTCTTCTGTCAAGTCTTCATTTTCAGAAGGTACAACATTTTCTTGTCCCTGATTGCCCTCAATTACTGCATCAGCCATTGCAGCAGTAATAAGTTTAACTGCTCTTATTGCATCGTCATTACCGGGAATTACATAAGATCGGAAGAGCACACGTCTGA
>CABTZO010000088.1 GCA_902489335.1 uncultured Oscillospiraceae bacterium
CAGACGTGTGCTCTTCCGATCTGGGATTTTCTTCAATCAAAACCGTTTGCGGTATATCCGGCGACATCTGTGGAGATACATCAAGATAATCTCCAAAAAAATCCTTTGTTCGACGACTTAAGGCCGTCAAATATTTTTCATCTTTATCATTTTTATCATGAAAAAGGTTGAATTTTGCAACATTCATATCGTCTTTTTCCTGCAATGAAACAAGACGAACACGTTCTATACCTCTTACGGCAACATGAAGCTCATTGGGATTATCCGGGCTTGAAATTATCTGTCTTATATGCGCTTTCACGCCCACTCTGTATAAATCTTCAGTCGTGGGATTTTCTACGCGCAGATCCTTTTGCGTGAATATTAAAATCGGTAAACCGTGTTTTGAAGCATACCTGACAGAGGCCACAGATTTTTTCCTCGTGACATCAAAATAAAGAGTCATATCGGGGAACAATACGAGAGACCTCAAACTCAAAGTCGGTAAAAAATTCTTCTCTAAAGACATACTACTCCTTCTGTTTTGTAAATAAGAAATATCATACTTTTAAATAATAACATAAATCACATACAGATATCATTTTATTTTAATTGTGAACTTGATTTTCATGTGTTATTATACACTTTGCATTATACATATTTATAATATTTTGTGGAGATATAAGATGAGAAATTTACATAAACTATATAAATCGACCCTTTTTATGCCTTTCACACAAGATCCCGATTACTATAACTTAGTCTCAGATCTTTTCGAGTTAAAACAAGTTCAATCTCTTGACGAGTTCGAGCAACACGGTCAAATTTCGAGGCTGCGTCATACTTTTTGTGTTTCATATTTAAGTTATAAAATTTCTAAAAAAAGAGGTCTGAATCACAGAGCTGTTGCCAGAGCCGGACTTCTGCACGATCTGTTTTATTATGATTGGAGAACGGCAGGAGACAATTCACATCGGCTTCACGGATACAGACATCCGGGATTTGCCCTTAAAAACGCCTTGGAAATAACAAAACTTTCCGAATTGGAAAAAGATATAATTAAAAAACATATGTGGCCTTTGACGATTTCTCTGCCAAATTTCAAAGAATCGTTTATTGTATCTTTGGTAGATAAATATTGTGCGACAATGGAAGTTATCTATTCGAAAAAGAATTTGAGATTGGAAAAACTGAAATGAGACTAATAAAAGAAATATTTATATTTTTCTTTACCTATGGTTTTTTAGGTTGGATAATAGAAAGTACATATTGCTCTTTCGGTAAAATGCGGCAAACCGGGAAATTAGCTGTTATAAACCGAGGATTTTTAACCGGACCTATGATACCGATTTACGGTGTTGTTGCGACTGTTTTCATCTATGCTTTGAGCCCGGTCAAGCATAGTATATTGCTTACAGTCCTTGTCGGAGCACTGATTGCAGATTTCATTGAATATGCGACCAGTTATATAATGGAAAAAATCTTCCATACCAGATGGTGGGATTACTCTAAATTCAAGTTTAACTTAAACGGAAGAATTTGCCTGACGCATACAATTTATTGGGCTGTTTTGTCTGTTATTTTCATTAAATTTATACATCCGTTTATTTTAAATCAGTTAAATAAGATACCTCATGACATTAAGTCCTTTGGTTTTGTTATTTGTGTTTGTATTTTTATTATTGATTTTGCAAACACCGTTGTAACCACTCTCAAACTTAGAGATATTGAAAAGACCTTGAGAAAACTCAAGAACAGTTTGTCAAACGGAGTTAAAATTACAGATACACCCAGTATCAACAGTTTGAATTATTCAAAAGCGAACAGAATTTTGAAATATTATTCAACTCTTGCAAACAAGATAAAAAATGAGTCGTCGGAAATAAGATTTATGCTAAAAAATTCAACGATGGATATTTCGCAAGATTATTCAGATTATAAAAACAGCGTAAAAGACTTTTTGGTAATGGTCGAGCAAATGTTTAAGCGAAAAAAATAATACGACATCCAAACGTAGCCCGGGATTATTAATCCCGGGTGCATTGGTTTACTCGAAAACAAAATAATTTAATCAATAAAATATGGCTAAGGGGGGTTTGGGATCACCCGCGCCTGTGGGGGTGTGGAGAGACAGGCTATCATATCCGGGACGCCACCCCCCCCCGCCCGCCCGG
>CABTZO010000089.1 GCA_902489335.1 uncultured Oscillospiraceae bacterium
GAAAAACAAGACATGATTATTGAAATCGGAACGAAAAATATTTGTGAAATGCCAACTGAAGAGCCAACAAATGCTAATGATCCAACCAAACCGTCAACTTCGGGATCAGAAAATCCAAAGACTACAAAGAAAAAAGCAAAATCTCATAAAAATTCTAACCCAAATACGGGTGTTGAAGTTAGTAAAGCAATATTTGCATTCATTGTAGGGCTGATAGGATCTCCGCTTTTATCAATAGTATTTAAGAGAAACAAAAACGAATAGTTCAGGAAACTATTTATAGACTACCTGATTATAGTAGCCGATAAAAACCGCTGTAAATATTGATTGTTCAATAATTACGGCGGTTTTTAGATTGAAAAGTTTTGTTGTTTTTAATATGAACTATATGCATATTTTGGTTTTATCAAAGCAGGCGATTATACACTGACAAAGAAATTTATAAAGTCGGCTTTTATCGTGACCCCACCGTAGCGGATGATTATCAATCTTCCGAAGTTTATTTATATTTGATTAAAATATTTTATTTATAGATAAATCGATGTGCCGAGGGTTGATAACCCTCGGCTACCTATCGGTTTCATATCGTTGAGAATTAAAATCTGCAATTTTGTTCGGCTTGATATAAAACATCTAATGAAGTAAAATAATATGGAAAATCAAATAGGGAGAAGTGTTTAATGGAAGCTCAATATAAAAGAATTTTACTTAAAATCAGCGGAGAAGTTTTAGCCGGAGATAAAGAGTTTGGAATAGATTATAAAACAGTAAATGAGGTGTCAAAATCAATAGCTAAGATTAAAAAATTAGGTGTTGATGTAGGCATTGTAGTCGGAGGAGGAAACTTCTGGAGAGGAAGAACAAATCCCAATATGGACAGAGTGAGAGCAGATCATATAGGAATGCTTGCAACTGTAATGAATGCTCTTGCTATAACAGATGCTCTTGAACAACTGGATATTCCGGTCAGAACACAAACTGCAATTGAAATGAGACAAATTGCAGAGCCCTTTATTCGAAACAGAGCGATAAGACATATGGAAAAAGGACGAGTTGTAGTATTTGCTTGCGGAACTGGAAGTCCGTATTTTTCAACCGATACAGGAGCTGCACTCAGAGCTGCAGAAATAGGCGCAGATGTGATTTTCAAAGCTACAAATGTTGATGGTATATATGACAGTGATCCAAAGGAAAATCCAAACGCTAAGAAATATGATGAAATAACTTATAATGAAATTATCTCAAAGGGGCTTCATGTTATGGACACAACCGCAACTTCGCTGTGTATGGATAATAATATACCCATAATTGTTTTTAATTTAGATTGTCCCGACAACATGGTTAAAGCAGTATGTAATGAAAAAATAGGCACAAAAGTTATAAACTAAAAAGGAGATAACAATGAATAAAGTTTTTGACAAAGCAAATGATAAAATGAACAAAACTATAAGTGTTTTTACTTCTGAATTGGCTTCTATTCGTGCTGGACGCGCAAATGTCAATATTTTAGATAAGGTTGAAATTGACTATTACGGAACTCCGACACCTATTAAGCAGGTTGCTGCAATTTCTGTTTCTGAAAATAGAATTTTAAATATTCAACCTTGGGATGCGCATTTAATTAATGAAATTGAAAAGGCTATAAATATTGCCGATATAGGAATAAATCCACAAAATGACGGCAAAACAATTCGCCTTATTTTCCCGCCGCTAAACGAAGAAAGACGTAAAAAGCTCACAAAAGAAATCTCAGGGCTTGCCGAAGAAGCAAAAATTTCAATCAGATCTGTACGACGAGAGTGCATGGACGATCTTAAAAAAATGGAAAAAAACAGTGAGATAAGCGAAGATGACCAGAAAAAGGGCGAAGAAAAGCTCCAAAAAATCACCGATGAATTTATTGTGAAAATCGATGAATTAAACAATGATAAACATAAGGAAATAATGGAGATATAAAATGTCGGAAAACTTACCGAATAAAAGTTCCTTTCCAAAGCATATTGCCGTAATTATGGACGGCAACGGCCGATGGGCGAATGAAAAAAA
>CABTZO010000090.1 GCA_902489335.1 uncultured Oscillospiraceae bacterium
AAAGATAAGCATAAAAGATTGGATATAATTGAAAATGAAACTGATGGGGTTCCTGAAGTTAAACAGGCAAAACCTCTGAAATTTGTAAGAGATAAAGCAGGGAGTTTCAAAATCAGTGTTGATTATGGAACTACTGTTAAATCCAGCAGGATTATAGCTACACATTTTAAAAAGAACAAAGCTGATCTGGTAATTGTTGGAAATACTGCAAAAGAAATTTATGAAGAAATAATAAATAAAAAACTTGTAACAAGAATGGAACATGCAGCATATTTGGGCAGTGAGCTTCAAAAAGCACAAATAGCTATGATTACTGGAAAAGAATATGTTCAGGACTTTGATTTATTTAAAAATCCGGACGAATTTAAAATTTAATTCTATTTTCATTGCTGTCAAGTTAAGGTTTTGCATTTTTTTAAAAGCTGTTTTGGATGTTTGATTTGCATTTTTTGTGATAATATTTCTTTTTATCTCTTTCTTTGTTTGTTGGTGCTTTGATTTTTGTGTATACTAGGTCTTTTCTTGCTATGTCTAGTATTTCTTCTACTATTTGTTTTATTTCTTCTTTATCGTCTGTTAGGAGCCGGGGCATTTCTTCTTTTATGTTTCCGATAAGTGTGTTTACATTGCTTTTGTAAACATATTTGTATTTTGTTGTTTCTTTTGTTTTTCGTGTTATTTCTTCTTCTGCATCATGTTTGAGTGCTATTAGTATATTTAATAGGTATATGTGGCTGTAGAAGTCTTGTTCGATGATTATTTTCTTTTTTCCTGTGAATTTTTCAATGTGAAGTTTGTTTTTTAATCTGTCGTAGTTTTTTTCTATTGTCCATCTTGTTCCATATAATTCTTTTAATTCTTCTGGTGTTGCTATTTCTTTGGGTAAATTGGTAAATAGTGTTTCTGTTTCTCCGGTTTTGAGTTTTACGAATACGATTCTGACTTTTATTTCTCGTGTTTTTCTTGCGAATTTTTTCACTTCTTCTGTGAAAAAATTGTTGATTTGTGCTTTTTTTATGTTGATTTCGTGTGTTTCGTCGGTTTTTCCTTCTTTTTTCATTTTATTTTGTTGTTTTTTAAATGTGTGTGTTTTTCCACGTATTATGAAGTAAGAGTCTAATAGCATGGTTTTGAACATTATTTCTATGGAGTTATAGAATCTATCATAGGTTGTTATTGTCTTTGTGAGGTCTATTTTATTTTTTGCATCGTCTAAGTGCATTAATGCGTGTTCTATTTCGCTGGTGCTTTTATTGGTTATGTTTGATGAGATTATGAAGTCCCATTTTGTATCGGCCATGCAAGAGATTCTTGCAGTTGATGTATCTTTCATTAGTTCAGTTTTTTCTGGAATTTCAAATTCTTCTCTTGTTAATTTTGTGTTTGGGATTTCAACAATTGACCCATCAATTGCATAGACGTTAAAACCTTTGAAAGTTGTCATTTCGTCTTTATGAGCATATATTTTTGAAATTAAGCTGCCATTCATGTCAATATAAACTTGAGGATCAATAAATTGTCTTTTTTCAGAAACTGCTTGTTTAGTAATTCTAACACCTCTATCGTTCAATTCATTTCTTAAAAAACGATTAATCTCAATAGATGTTGTTTTTTTATTATTGCACAATGGATATTTAATCATTGACTCTAAACTCAATTTTCCTTTTCGAGTAAAAGCAACATCACTTAATACATATTTTCGTTCAACAAAATTATTAAAATTTCCGAATTCATCTGAAACTATCCTACTTAAAAACATGCCTAAATCAACTCCAATTTAACTATATCAAACTAAAATAAACTAACATACTTAAATAAATATATATAATTACTAATAAATAAAATTAACTATAAAAAATACTTAAAATTAAATATAATTAAAATAAAAATAGATACAATTAAAATAAAAAGAATATAACAAGTTATAAAATAAATAAGCAAAAAATAAGAATAATTAAATGAAAAAAAACTAAAAATCAAAAAAAAGCTTAGCTTGACAGCAATGTTCTATTTTCAAAACTTT
>CABTZO010000091.1 GCA_902489335.1 uncultured Oscillospiraceae bacterium
CGCGCAGTAGGGATGGCAAACAACAAAAATTCGATTATTATTGTGGTGCCTTGCCACAGAGTAATTGGAAAGAATGGAAAACTGATAGGTTATGCAGGCGGTATGGATATGAAAAAAGAGCTGTTAGATTTGGAGCGGAAGGGCGTGAAAAGCCGTAGCAAGAGAGAAGACTCAATTTAGAAGAACACAACAATACGATAAGAACGGAGAGATGTTAAGCAAAAACACGAAGAAAGTAGTCAAAAGTTTAAGTAATTAAAACCCTAAACTTGAAAAAAAATAAAGTTTAGGGTATTATTTTACCAAAAGGAGGCATTTAAAGTGGAATATAATGGTGATTTAAAAGAACGGAATATATACTTAGACAAGTTGATAGCTTTTAAAGATACGGAACCTATTAAAGTTGTAACAGGGATTAGAAGGTGTGGAAAATCAAGCCTGCTTAAATTAATGCAAAAATGGCTTTTAGATTCTGGAGTTGACAAAGAACAAATAATAGCTATCAACTTTGAATCTTTAGAATTTCAAGAAATGAGTTACAAGGATTTATATACATATATAAAAGAAAGAATTATCCATGATAGGAGATACTACTTATTTTTTGATGAACTTCAAAGGATAAATGGGTGGGAAAATGCTGTCAATTCATTTCGTGTTGACTTTAATTGTGATATATACATAACGGGATCTAATGCATATATATTGTCTTCAGAATACTCAACATATCTATCTGGAAGGTATGTTGAAATAAAAATGTATCCGTTGTCATTCAAAGAATTTATTGATTTTCATGGATATAAAATTAAGGAATATAAAACTCCGATCGGGGGAAGAAAAAAAAGAGCTATAAATGAGAATGATGAAATTGTCGAGTTAAGAGATTTGTTCGATGCATACATGCGATATGGTGGCATGCCGGGGATAGCAGATGTTGGATTTGAACAAGATAAAGCCATGACGTTACTGGATGGGGTATACTCAACTGTAGTTGTCAGAGACATACTTGAACGAGAAAAAAGAAGGAAACAAAAACAGATTACTGACGCTGAACTACTTAGGAAAATTATATTATTTTTAGCAGATAATATAGGGAATAAAACATCTCTTAATTCGGTGAGTAATACACTTGTATCTGAAAATATGATTCAAAATCGTGAGAGGCATGGAAAACCGGCTACTCAAACTATTGCATCTTATATAGGGGCTTTAAAAGAATCATATATGTTTTATGATGTCAAGCGATTTGATATCAAAGGGAAAGAGTATCTAAGAACACTTGACAAATATTATATAGTAGATATTGGTCTTAGGAATTATTTATTGGGATTTAGAGATAGAGATAAAGGACATGCACTTGAAAACGTAGTTTACTTTGAATTGTTAAGACGGGGTTATGATGTGGCAATCGGAAAAATCGACAATTTAGAGGTAGATTTTATCGCTACGAAGGCAAATGAAAAAATGTATATTCAAGTGACAGAAAGTATGAAAAATGACTCAGTAAGAGAAAGAGAACTGAAACCACTAAAAAAAATCCCCAATAATTATAAAAAAATGATTATTACTTTAGATAAAGCAATTGACGATGAGTACGACGGGATACAGGTAGACGTAATACTTGAGTGGCTTTTGAGGTAAAATTTAAAACTTTTTCAAAATCATCTGCATAAGAGATTGATGTTTTTATTACAAAACTATGGGATAAAATATTGACAAGCATAACAAAGAAAAGCACTTGAGAGGTACATCAAACTGTCAAAAAAGCGTAACAAATAAAAATTTACAAG
>CABTZO010000092.1 GCA_902489335.1 uncultured Oscillospiraceae bacterium
AAAACTTTTTTCTCATCTTCGCCAAAAAAGTTTGCAACATCTTTGCCGCTCAAAGCGTCTGAATCATAATATTCGCGGATTACATATGGAATTTTTTTCTGATCCAACATTCGACAAGCGTTTGTCTTAGCTTTCTTAGACAAATTATCGCCACCTTTATATTTTATATTCAAAATTATATCACAAGTTGAGGCTGTTTATGAAAATCAAGATAAGAGATTTAAATTTAACCGGAGACGGAATCGGTGCCAATGAGGACGGCAAAATATTTTTTGTCGAGAATGCTTTGCCGACCGAAGTTATAGATTGCGATATTCTTGATGATAAAAATGCAAAAGTAAGGTCATATATTAAAAAATCAAAAGACAGAATAAACCCACCTTGCCCTATTTTTCAAAGTTGCGGAGGTTGTCATTTGCAACATTTAAACTATGAGGCGACATTCAAGTTTAAAGAAAATCGTGTTTTAAGCTGTCTTGAGAGAATTGCGGGTTTAGACAGAGATTTTTTGGAAAAAATAAATATCAAAATCAAACCGTCTCCAGAAATATGGCGATATCGAAACAATGTTCAGTTTAAAATTAAAAGAGAGTCGGGCAAGATAAAAATCGGTTTTTTAAAATCAAATACCCACGAAATCATTGATCAGAGTAAGTCGGGTTGCCTTATCACTTCAAAAGTGGCAGAGCAAATAAGAGACGAGTTTTTGAATTTTACAAATCAAAAAAATCATGAGACTTTGCCAAAAGTTTTACAGGTAAGAAACAGCAATAAAACAGAACAAACACTTGTAAATCTGATTTTTGATTTTTCTGTGCCTGAAGAAAAAGCAAAAGAATTTGGAAATGATTTTTCCGAATTTATAAAAAATAAGCACAACAATATATCAATAAACATAAGAACGGGCAAAAACCCACAAAAAACAACCAATATTTTAGGCGATGAATATTTTGTTGATGAAATAAACAACAAAAAATTCTTGATTGAGTCAACGGCTTTTTTTCAAGTAAATACGAGTATGGTTGAATTTTTACAAAAAGAGCTGATCTCAATTTTTGAAAGAAATAAGATAACTTTGCCGAAAGTGGTTTATGATATTTACGGCGGGACGGGAAGTTTGGGAACTGTTTATGCAGAACAAGGCGCCACTGTAAAAGTATTTGAGATAAATGAAACTGCAAAAAATTACGGCTTGAAGCAGACAAAATTAAACTGTCTTTCAGATAAATTTGAATATTTCTTAGGAGATGCAAACAAGACTGTCCATGAAAATCTTAAATATTTGAAAAAACCGGATTTGATAATAACGGATCCGCCGCGAAAAGGTTTAACGAAAAAGCTTATAGAAAATTTGGCGAAAACAAATTGCAAAAATTGGATATATTTAAGCTGCGATCCCGCAACTTTGGCAAGAGATTTGAAAACAATTTTATCGTTGGGTTATAATATTTTAAGCGTTCAGGCTTTGGACATGTTCCCATGGACAACAAATGTGGAGACGGTAGCTTTATTGTCAAAGGTTAAGTGTAAGACGCCCTGAAACCGTTGATTTCAACATATTATTCGATTTTTGGAATGAGAGGATGAGTATTGATAAGTTCTGTCAAAAACCTGTATAGAGTTGATAGAATATAATGCCAAAATCTGATAATGGAGTTTATAAAACCGAAACAGGAGTAGTGGAGTAGACAAGACTTATTTTGGGTAGTGGAGTTGAAAGGATTATTGTCGGAATATGTATATGAACGAAG
>CABTZO010000093.1 GCA_902489335.1 uncultured Oscillospiraceae bacterium
GCTTAGATGAGGATTTGAGAGGATAAGATAAGTTCGTTTGCAGCCTGAGAGAAATAAGACATGTACAGAATGAATTTCAGTTTAACTTGCAATTAACACTCTTAATGATTTTTAAAAATGTGTTGCATTGTATTGGTCTGCATGGCATAATAACTATACAGAAAGTTTACCTATCCGACAATAACAAGAATGGAGGTAACGAAAATGATTAAAGAGTATTCAGGGATCTATCAAATTCACTGGTGCATCCACGGATCTGTTGTTGGACTCCCATTTTCTATGACCGATGTGTCTACTCCAGAGGAAGCATCGTCGATTATTGAGAAAACCTTAATGGGCGTCAAAGAAGAAAACACTTTACGGCAGCTGATGAAAGAAAAACTCTCCTTGTCTGAAGCCTTGTCTTTTGATCGTTAAGCGATGTGTTTTTAAAGAAATAGAGGAATCATATGTCCTCATACGAAGTATTTAAGAAGACTAATCTGTATCGAGACGACCCTGCAGTTCGCCACAGGGTTGACCTTAGAATTGCCAGAGATAACACTTTTGAAGGATATAAGTTATTTAATCTGGATGTCGAGATTACATCTGTTTGCAACTTGCGATGCAGAACATGTTATAACCCTTTTATAAAAAACATCACTATGTCTGTAGAACAATTTGGTGAAGTAATAAAAAAGGGGAATAACCTTGCAAAACAATTGAATTTAGATGGCTTGTGGATCACAATATCCGGAGGAGAACCTTTTACACACCCTCAGCTACTTGAAATCTTAGAATTGTCAAGGACTGAGGGTGTTTTGGGTATAGCGATTATAACAAATGGCACATTGCTCACTAAAAACGTTGTTTCCGAAATTGATAAATTGAATATTAATGAAATAATGATTTCAATTGATGGAGGTACCGAGCATATTCACGATCATATACGCGGTTATGGTTCTTTTAAACAGATGCTTCTTGGTGTAGATTGTTTGCATCAAAACAGCCCTACAACTTTTACCGGAACAACTTTAACATTAACTTCTGAAAACTTCACTGAAATTGAGAGTTATGTTAAACTTTCTTTCGATCTTGGTTTTTGTTATGCATGGATTAATCCTCCCCTGCTAACAGGAAGGTTGCCTAACAATAGTCTTTCTATCTCTCTTGAGCAAAGTTTAAAGGCTTCCGAACTTGTCAGAACAATCGACAACTCAACTTTAAAATACGGTTTCAATGTTTACTATAATTTACCTTATTATGCTTTAAGCGATCCGATTTCGCCTTTTGCAGATTTTCAAACAGCATGTCCGTTCGGACGAAACAATTTAACTGTGTGTTCAAATGGTGACGTGCTTCCCTGCCTTTATAGCAGAGATTATGTCCTTGGAAATATCTTTGAAAATGATTTGCTTAGTATCTTTAATACCCCTGATTTAGTTCTTTACAGATCCGGCGAACTTTTGGCAAAAGAATGTAAAGCATGCAATCTTGCTATGTTCTGCGGAGGATGCCGGGCAAGAACTTTTTATAGAACAGGGGAATGGTTTGAACGAGATACATGGTGCCCGTTAATAGCTGAGAGCAGGAAGAAAACATAATCCTGCTCTTTCATTTTGTTTACTTTAGTAAGTTGAGCGAGCAAGGCGAGCGAAACAAAAAACCACCCGCTCTGCGGGTGGAGGGCGAAAAGCTTAAGCTTCAAGAAGCAAAACCTCCGTGGTAGACTCGGTAAGCTA
>CABTZO010000094.1 GCA_902489335.1 uncultured Oscillospiraceae bacterium
CACAAGGGAAAATAGCATTTTTGTTCAACTTGGGAACTTATATATCAACTACATTATTATTTTTAACATTACTGATTATATGCATCATTTCAACTCTACAAAGGCGGAAGAGATGTACACGACATCATATGTATCTATATATTTGTGGAACTATGCTTGGGATTTCTGGAATTACCGGAATGGTTCATTGGTTTTCAATATATGAAATTCTTGCTTATGAACTTATGACTATTGTTATTGCCGGATGGTGTTTTAGTATTATAGGGATTGTATGTGGAGGATATATATGTACCAAAGAAAAAAACCTCAAAAGTTGTAGATTGTTATTGGTATTTATTGCTCAACTTTTTTCGGCATATTATCTTGGATTTCTTACGATTGCTTGAAAACGCATCTTTAATAGATGATTGTGAGATTATCAAGGGTAAACAAAGTTAATTTTTGAAGAAAGTTTGTGATTATTATGAATAAAAATATGAGTAAAGTAAAATGGTTACTCTGCCCTGTTTGTGGAAATAAAACGCGGGAGTAAGTTAGAGAAAATACGGAGTTAAAAAACTTTCCCCTGTTCTGTCCGAAGTGCAAATAGGAAACTTTAGTCAACGTCAAACAATTTAATGTATCAATTATTCAAGAGCCAGATGCAAAGACACAGAGCCGGTGATTTACAGTTATAAAACTGTAATTGCCAGCTCATTTTATTTTAAGGAGAAACCTACTTATGCAAAAGTCTCAATACATAAGTTATATATGACCGCCGTTTTTATCCTGCTTGAATAAAGAAGCGGAAGCTTAAAATCAATCATAGGTTATGAAAAGCGGCGGTATCAAAGGAGGTATCGCCGTGTTCATTTTTCGTTATCTTAAAATCTTGTTAAAAGGGATATATTCTATCTCCGGGTTTCCGTGCTTTTACGGATGACCGCTTAAATCATATCCATATCTTTTCATGTTCGATCCCGGCTGCCCTATGCAGTCGGGATTTTTTTGTGCCTGCAAAAATTTTTTTCAAAAAATATTCGCTTTTCTTTGGCAGTTTTCAATTCCTCGGTGTTGAGGGTTTACGAAAGGGGAAATTCTACCCGCTTTCGCGGCTGCGAAAGGAGGTGAATACCATGGATGAACCTGAAAGAACCGAATGGCAGATACGCTGCGCATTTAACGGCTTCTGCAAGCGGACATTGAAAAATGAAAGTATCAATGCCCATCGGGACATTAGGAAGCGGCAGGCGCACGAAATTAACTTTTCTGACCTGACGCCGAAAGAGGAAAACCAACTTTATACCTGTGAAGATTTCTTTACAGAAGATAAAGAAGAACAAACCTTTTTCGCAAGAGGAAAAGAATTGAGTGCAAAGCTTATCGCTGACGCGATCCGCAGCTTGCCGGAAGAAAAAAGAAAAGCTGTCCTGCTCTACTATTTCTTTGATATGAGCGATGCGGAAATTGCAGCACTCTATCAGATTCCAAGAAGCACGGTGCAGTATCGGAGAACCAGCTCATTTGAGCTGTTAAAACGCTATTTGGAGGAACACGCTGACTACCCAAGTTGGTAAAACAGGAAACGATGAACGCGGCCTGTTACCTTATCCGGTAATCATAGCCGCAA
>CABTZO010000095.1 GCA_902489335.1 uncultured Oscillospiraceae bacterium
AACACAGAAAATGGTCGTAAATTCATTCTCATCAAAAACAGAAGATCATCAAACTACAGTTTCCCGAAAGGTCATGTTGAAAGAGGAGAGAGCTACGAACAGACTGCAAAAAGAGAAGTTTTGGAAGAGACGGGTTTAGACATAAAACTAATAAACGGATTCAGAAAAACTTCGGAATATACAATTTTGAAAAGAATTGAAAAATGTGTATATATTTTTGCCGGCTTTGCAAAAACTACAAAGGTCTATATTCAAAGATCGGAAGTTGAAAAATATGGTTGGTTTTCTTATGAGGATGCAATAAAAAAACTAAACTTCAAGAACGATAAATTGATTTTGAAGTCTGTTGTCGAGTTTCTCGACAAAAAAGAAAATTCTGACTCAGAACAACTAAATTAACAAAAAATTAACAAATGTAAATGCCTTGATAATCAAGGCTTTATTTTTATAATTTCAATAAGTCGGTCGTTCGACCGATTTTAAGATTGACTTGATATAAAGGCATTGATAAAATATTAGCATAATTAAAAAATAAAGGAGAAACAAATGAGCAATCTTAAAGAAAAGCTTTCAGAACTTATTTCATCTGAAAATGTGAGCGACAACGAATCTTTGCGCGCACAAAAAGCTGTTGATTTATATGCGCTTAGAATGTATCAACAGAATATCGGTTGGAAACCGACCTTGCCACAACTTGTAGTCAGCCCTGAAACAACGCAAGAAGTTTCTAAAGTTTTATCTTATTTAAATGAAAATGATATAAAAGTTATTCCGCGAGGAGGCGGATCCGGAGTTTTGGCCGGATGTGAAGTCAGAGATGAGAATATCGTAGTCCTTGATGTTTCCAAGCTGAATAAAATCGGAGAAATAAATGATGAATCTCTGTTTATTACCTGTGGTGCAGGAGTATATCTTAAAGATTTGGAAAAACACTTAAATGACAAGGGTTATAAAACAGGACACTATCCGCAGAGCTTTGATCTTGCACAAATGGGCGGTCTTGTTTCAACAAATTCAATAGGACAGTTCTCATCATATTACGGCGGAATTGAAAACTTACTACTTGGAATGAAAGCTGTAATGCCAAACGGAGAAATTGTCGAGATTAAACCGAATCCCAGAAAAGCAACAGGTCCCGACCTTAGACACCTATATATGGGAGGAGAGGGAGCTTTCGGAGTTATTACCGAAGTAACAGTCAAAATTTTCCCACAACCTGAGGAAACTTGGATGCAGTCATATCGTGTAGAAGATATGGATACAGGTCTTGAAATAATCAGAAAAATTATGAGAGACGGTGCACAGCCTCCGGTTGTAAGACTTCATGATTGGCTTGAATGTGAAAAGCCCTACGGACAATATATGGAAGAAGACGAATGTATGCTCTTGTTCTTGACCGAAGGCAATGCTGAAAAAGTTAATTTTGACAGAGCTATAATTGAAAAACATTGTAACAGTGAAGCGATTGCTTCAGCCGGAACAAAGCCGGTTGAACATTGGCTTATTCACAGGAACGATGCAGAAGAAGAATACGAAGAATACGGAAAACAGGGTTTAC
>CABTZO010000096.1 GCA_902489335.1 uncultured Oscillospiraceae bacterium
AATAATTAATCGAACCCAAATCCAGGCTTTCTCGATCAATGGGAAAACCATTAAAAGCCATTAAGGGAATTCTTATATAAAACTTATCAAAGAATTCGGCTTTTGCCATAAAATGAAGTTGTTCGGGATAAAAAACAGTTGCAAGAGCAAATGGATCCCAGCCTGAATAGTGATTTGAAGCGATTAAATATCCGCCCGTCTTTGGAATATTTTCCAAACCCGAAACCTTTATTCCGTTATAGACACATTTTTTCATAATAAATTTAAGTAAAGAACTAACTTTATCGTAGGTCTTATTTCTTTTTGGGATTTCCCTGTTAAAATCAAATTTATATTTAAAATCCGACATTTTCTAACCTCTCTGATATCAATTTTTTACATATATTTTTTACTTCATCAAAATCAACTTTTGATGAGTCAATTTTTATTGCGTCGGGAGCTTGTTTCAATGGGGCTATCTCCCTGTGACTGTCATTATAGTCTCTTTTTTTTATATCATCTAAGATTTTATCATAATCTTCAATTATCCCCATCTCTTTTTGCTGTTTTAATCTTCTTTCCGCTCGAACTTCCGGACTTGCAGTCAGGAAAATTTTAACTGTTGCATCAGGCAAAACAACGGTTGAAATGTCTCTGCCATCCATAACGCAATCGTTTTCTCTTGCAAGTTCTCTTTGTATCTCTAAAAGATAGGCTCTCACAATCGGAAGTTTTGAAACATCTGAAGCAATTTTTGTGATATTAGGCTGTCTTAACTCTTCACACACTTCTTTATTATTTAAGTATATTTTTTGTAGTCCGTCTTCAATACATACTTGAATTTTTATATCATCAAGCGCAGCTTTTATCGCTTCTTCATTGTTTATATCAATCTGATTGTCGCTTAAATAAAAAGCAATTGTTCTGTAAAGCGCTCCGGTATCTATATGAATAAATCCGAGTTCTTTTGCCACAGCTTTTGAAATTGTACTTTTTCCCGCTCCGGAAGGCCCGTCAATCGCAATATTTATCATTTTCACCTATCCTAACTTTGATGCAACAAAGGCAGTAGAAAAAGCAATCTGCAAATTAAAACCGCCGGTATATGCATCAACATCTAAAATTTCACCCGCAAAATATAAACCGTCTATTATTTTGGACATCATTGTTTTAGGGTTAACCTCTTTACAATCAACACCACCCGAAGTTATCACGGCGTTTTCAATAGACTCAAAGTCTAAAATTTCTATATCAAATGACTTGATGAGTTTCGCTATTTGTTGTCTTTGCGTTTTTGTTATCTGATTTACTTTTAGGGTATTATCAAAATCAAGTCTTTTTACTATTAGTTTTGCAAATTCTTTCGGAAAAAGTCCGTCTAAAGAATTCTTTATTTCTTTTTTGTCGAATTTTTCAAAATCACGAATCAGTCTTTTATCTAATTTATCCGTTCGATCAATTGCTGTAACACCATATACATACTTAGCTTTAATTTCTTTTAGATCGGAAGAGCACACGTCT